>CANQWJ010000016.1 GCA_947627525.1 uncultured Bacilli bacterium | reverse complement strand
CCTCCTAATATTCACTATTTAATCTTTCTTCAATAATTGCTTGTTTTTTATGTAATGCTTCAATAATTTCTTCTTCTTCAAAATCAAGAAGTTCCGCTACATAAAGCAAATTGACCATTATATCTCTAAGTAACTCTTCGGATATTTTTGTCATTAACTTAGATCCCTGTTGATATAAATAATTAATGACGAATAAGACATTACTACTATCATAGTGCTTTTCTAAATCCAACTTTAAATCCATATTTAAAGTAGAGAATAGAGTAAGTATCATTGTAATACAATCAGCATATTCCTCTAAAACTGAATCTCTTTTAGGTTTTTTAACGGTCCAATATTTAAAACATTTCGTCTCATTGACAAATTCACCTAATTCGATTAAAAAAGCAAGACAGTTCTTTTCTAAATAGTATGGTTCCTTATTTTCATATTTAGATATAAATACTCCATCTAATTCTTTATTTCTCTTATATATTTTTTCTAGTTCTTTCATAACATCACCTAAATAAACAAAAAAGTATTACTGATAGGGACGAAATAAACCGCGGTACCACCCTATTTCATAATACTTTATGCTCTTAAAACTATAATGCGTTACCATTTTAACTCCGAATATGTAACTTCATTAATATTCTTGATTCATTTGCACCAACTATGAATTCTCTAATTACCAAATATTAATTACTTTTATTCATCAACATTAAATATGTCATTATCTTATTATAAAAAGTTTAATTTGTAAACATTATTTTAATTTATTTTCAATTTCTTTAACAACTTCAAGAGTCTTTGCTTTAACTTCTTTTGTTGCTTTTTCAAGAACTGGAGTTCCTTTTTCTTTAGCAAGTTCAACTAGTTCTTCAGCTTTTACTTTTAGAGCTAGAGCTTTATCTTTAGCTACTTCCATAACTTTTTCTTTGTCTAAATCTTTTAATCCATCTTTGATTTCTGTGATTTTAGCTTCAATTTCTTCTTTTACTTCGTCAGCATCTAGTCCTTTTACTTTTTCAACTAATTCATCTAGTTTAACTTTTAGTTCCTTTCTTGTTTCACTACCCTTTTTAGGTGCAAATAAAACTCCAAGTGCTCCACCAACAGCAGCTCCTAAAGCAAATTTTCCCCATCCTGATTTCTTTTCATCTTTACTCATAATCTTCTTCTTCCTCCTCTTTCTTTTTTTTCTTAAAGCTAAACGCTTTACCAATTAATCCAGCAATTCCATCAATCACTTTATCACTGACAATTGTAAAAGCATCAGTAATGCGATCAACAGTTCCAAATAATCCATCAAGTGTCTTTGACTTTTGTTCTATATCATCTAAAACAGCATTGGTTTTATTTGCTGTATCAATTAACTTTATTCCTAAAATAATTAAAACAACCAATAAAACAGCAATTAGCACATAAATTATAATTGGTAATACTTCATAAAGTGCATCCATATTTTTTACTCCTTTTCATCATACATTGATTCAATCAAATCAAATAAATTACTTTCTAGATCTTCATCTTGCTCTTCTTTTTCTGGTTGTTCTTCTTTTTCCGTCTTTTCCTCAACTTCTTCTTTATCAGAACGACGTTTTTTTTCTTTATTTTCTTTTTCTTTTGATTTAGTAACACTAGTATCTTCATAGTCTATATTATATTCTAGCCCTAAATCGTTAAAATATTCTTCAGCATCACCAACTGTAACACTTTCAATAGCTGGAGAAGTATTTTCATCATTTAAATCATAAAAAGTATTATCTAATTTTTCTTCTTCAGTATCTTTATCATCAACAACGTCTTCCATTGACTGTGTAATATCACTCGTTAAATCACCATAGGCTTTCTCTCTTACGGCATCCAAATCGGCTTTACGATGGGCTGTACTAAGTCTAATTTCTTTTTTAGTAACAACATCATCTTTAGTATAATTCTTATCTAAGATACCATAAATTGGTGAAATAATAGGTGTTGGAGTAAAAGTCTTTTTAGGATTTTTTCCTTCATATAAACTTTTTTGTTCTTCTTGTTCTTTACCATATTCTAGTTCAAAGTCATATTTTTCTTCTTCTTCAACTTCTTCTATTACTTCTTCACTCTCTTTTGGTTGTTCTTTTTCAACAACAGGTTCTTTATAACGTTCACTGCGACGTGAAACTGATTGTTCTAAGTAAAATTCTTCATCATCATTAGTTGTATTATCAGCATCGCTATCTCGTTCTTCCTTAAAGTCTTCTGTATCAAAATGCATTGGAAACTTATTTTCTCTTTTTTCTTTTATTTCTTCTTCTAAAGTTTCTATCTCTTCGCTTTCTTCTTCTTTTGGTTCTACTTTTTCCACCTTAGGAAGTTCAATCTTCTTAGCTATTGGAACATCTTTCTTAGTCTTTTTAGGTTTTTCTTCTACTTCAACATATTCTTCTTCAAAGAATAAATTTTTTACTTTGTTTAAAAGTCCCATAAACTCACCTCTTTAATTATTTAAGTCATCACTATCTTCTAATTTAATACTATCATCGTCTAATAAAATTTCTCCTTGGTCATCTTCTTTACCATAATTATCGCCTTCGTCAACAGCATCAAGATAATTACTATTGGATGAATCTGACTCAAATAAATCAAACTTTTCTTCTTTATATTCAATTACATTTTCACCAATTAAGCTTTCGATAATAATGTCATTATACTTTAAAGTTCTCAAAATATAACAAGCATTAATTACTGTATCAGTTAAATTTTCTTCATTGGTATACGCTTCAATTTTTCCATAATTATAAGCCATTTCTAAATAGTATTCTTCGTCTTCTTTGGTAATAGTAATATATCCTTTTTTACCATTATAATCCAATGTCTTTGAAAAATATGCCGTTTTATCTTCTTCATATTTTGTTTCTACTTTGTGATAATAAGATATTATATCAACATATAAATACATTTTACTATTTTTATAAGAGAGAACCGTATTATAGTCATCTTTATCAACTACTTTCATCTCTCTAGGCAAATAATATTGATATCCTTCATAGTTTTGGTTATGAAGCTCGGTATCATTTATTAACATTTCATTTACTACTTCATCTAGGTTATCATAATCAATAGTTGTACAACCAGAAATGAGGAAAACCAAAGCAAGTAAAATAAATAGTTTCTTCATATTCCACCCACTCTACTAAAATTATAACACATTTTTTTAGCAATACCACAATTTTAACACTTTTTTGACGCAATATTTGTCCTTTTTACTTCCACATAATAAATATTCTTACCAAGACCAACAAACTTTTTTTCATACTCGGTCATAACAATGTCTTCAAAAGAAGAATTATGTAAGTCAAGAGATATATTTTCAATAGTATAACCATAAGTTGAGAAACTGATAATTGAGTACTCAAATAAATCTTGATTATCGGTCTTTTGAATGATTAAGTTGTCCGTCTTAAATAATTTATCATACTTCTCTAAAAAGTAATGTGAAGTCAAGCGGCGACGATGGTGCCTTTTCTTAGGCCAAGGATCAGAAAAGTTCAAATAGATACAATCTATTTCTTTTTCAAAAACTTCGTCTATCTCTTTGGCGTCTATGCGAATTAAGCGTAAATTATCTAAATCAAGAGGCACTTTTTCAATCGCACGCACAATTACACTATCATATTTCTCAATACCAATAAAATTAATTTGGGGATTGTTTCTTGCCATTTCGATTAGGAAGTCCCCTTTTCCCATACCAATTTCAATATGAAGAGGATTATTATTTCCAAATAGGTTTGACCACTTGCCCTTATATTCTTTGGGTTCAGTAATAAGACACTTAGCTTGATCCATTATTTCTTGTTTATTTTTAACATTTCTTAGTCGCATATAATCACCAATTTCATTATAACATATTACCATTTAGTGCATATAATAAAAAGAAAAGAGGTATAATTATGAACAATAATAAAATGCCATATGGCTTTGGTCCAGGACCTTTCAACAATAATTGTAATTGTAGTAATGAAATAAATGAGTTACAACAACGCATCAATCATCTCGAAAATAGAATAAATCGTTTAGAAAATATGGTTTATTCTAATAACTATAATAACAATTATGGAAATCCTAGTTTTTTAAATAGTGAAAATAGAAATTATACAACGGGAAACTATATTTTATAAAGTCTAAAAAGACTTTTTTTTATTGAATAAAATCGATGAGGGAATAATTTTTTTAAACTACACCAAAATAAATATGAATAAAACGATATTTATTTAGAAAAAATAATTTTTTGTCATGGCCTTAATGTTTGACTTTACTTTGGTATTTAAGTATACTTTTACTATGGGTAAGGTGAAAATTACTATGAAATTTGTAACCGATATTGATAAGAAAAAATATGAAAAATTTGTTAAGAATCATCCTACTAAATCACACTTTCTCCAAAGTTATGCTTGGGGAGAATTTTCAAGAGTCGCCAAAAAGATGATTCCCCATTATGTAGGATTAGTTAATGATAAAGATCAATTAGTCGCAACGGCTCTTTTACTACAAAAGAAACTACCTTTAGGATATTCTTACTTCTATTCACCAAGAGGTTTTGTTCTTGACTTCTATGACGAAGAAGTATTAAAAGAGTTTGTTGAAAATATAAAAAAATATGCTAAGAAAAACCGTGCTATCTTTGTTAAGATTGATCCTGATATCATTTGGAAAGAATATGATTATCAGGATAAAGAAGTAGAATTAAAAAAAGACCCTAAAATCGTCTTTGACAATTTAAAGAAATTAGGTTTTAAACATCAGGGTTTTACTAAAAACTTTGAAACGATGCAACCAAGATATACTTTCCGCATTGATCTATCACAATCAATGGAAGAAATTGAACAAAAATTTTCTAAAACCGTAAAACAAAGAATTAATAAAGGAACATCTTTGGGAACTGAAGTAAGTATTGGAAATTATGATGATATCACGACTTTTAGTCATTTAATGGATTTGACTGAAGATCGTAAAGATTTCTTATCACATGATTTAGAATACTATCAAAATCTTTATAAAATTTATAATAAAGATAATAAGATGAACTTATTTTTAGGAAAGATAAATACTAAAAAAGTTATTGAACAATATAGTAGTGAAAAAGAAGAAATAATAAAAAAAATAGATGATTTAAAGAAAAGAGAAAATTTAAGTACTGCCAATCAAAAGAAACTTAAAGAATTAGAGATGCGTAGTGATAAGTTACAAGAATACATTGATGAATATCAAGATGCTTGTCAAAAATATGGTGAAGAAATCACTCTAAACGCGCACGTCATCATGGAATATGGCGATAAAGCCTGGACTCTTTATGCGGGAAATCATAATGTTTTAGTATCATCACAATCCAACTATAAAGTCTATTATGAACACATAAAATATTGTCATGAACAAGGATTAAAATATTATGATCACTTTGGTACGATTGGTGATTTACGAAAAGAAAATCCTAGATATGGACTACATATATTTAAAAAGGCATTTGGTGGGGACTACATCGAATTCATTGGCGAGTTCGACTTAGTAACTAATCATTTGATGTATTTTCTTTTTACTAAACTAGTTCCCCTTTATCGTAATTTAGTAAGGAAAAAGTCAAAAGCCAAATTGAAAAGGAGCATTGATGATGAAGATCGAAAAACTAACTAGTAAAGAATATCAAGAATTTTTTAATAAAAATGAATATGCAACATTTTATCAAAAAGAGTCTTGGGGAAAATTGAAAGAACAAAATGGTTGGCATTATGAATTAGTAGGATTTAAAGAAAAGAAAAAAGTTAAAGCCGCTACTCTTCTATTATCAAAGGAAGTAAAACTTGGCATTAAAATGTACTATGCTCCTAGAGGCTTTCTAATTGACTTTAAAGACTACAAATTATTAGATGAATTTGTTGAAGGAATTAAATTATATATAAAAGAACAAGGTGGTACATTCTTGAAGATAGATCCATATGTGCCGCACTTAGAACGTGATGTTAATGGTGACATTGTTGAAGGTGGATATGATAATAGTGATCTTGTTGAACATTTAAAGAAGTTAGGATTTATTCATAAAGGATATAATATTGATAATGATAAAGAATTACAACCAAGATGGGTATATGTTTTAAATCTTGAAGATATGAATAATGAAGATGAATTGATGATGCATATATCTAAACCAACTCGAAAGAATATTAAAAAGACTTTAAAAATGGGATTAGAACTAGAAGAAATTGGGGTTGAAGGATTAGAAGAATATAAAAAGATTACGGAACATACCGGAAATCGTCGTGGTTTCATCGATCGACCTCTATCATATTATCAAGAAATGTTTAAAGCTTTAGGTGATGATATAAAAATCATTCTTTGTTACTTAAATGTTGATAAATCAATAGCACTCCTCCAAGGAGAAATTGATACAATTAATTCATTTAGTGATATAACCGAAAAGCGTAAGGAAGAGATTAAGAATCTTGAAAAGAGAATTGATGACTTAAAAGAAGTCGGAAATAAATATGGTAAACGTATTACCCTTGCGGGATCAATGTTCATTGCTTCAGGTAAAGAACTACTAAACCTATATGGTGGCGGTTATGACGAATTTATGAAATATGATGCGATGAGCGCTATTCAGTGGCATGCTATTAAATACGCTAAGGAACATGGTTTTAAAGTCTATAACTTTTATGGAATTGATGGTAATTTAAAAGAAAATAATTCTATGCATGGTGTATATGAATTTAAAAAAGGCTTCAATGGTAAAGTAATTGAACTAATTGGGGAGTTTGATCTACCTATTAATAAATCTAAATATAAGTTATATAATGTTGCTTTTAATAGTTATAAAAAGTTAAAAAATACTCTAAATAAAGTAAAAAATAAATAGAAGACTCTTAGTTTTCTATTTTTTTGCATATTATTTAGAGAGGTGGGTAAATGAACTTAATCGCAGATGGTGGGATAACGACCAAAAATACACTAATTTATACCAAAGGCGCTATTTCGCTTACTATTAGTACTGATTATATTGATGGTATTTGTTTAGATGTTGCCTATACTGTTGATGATGTCTTTATCGTATATGACTATAATAGTCTTCTTTTGACAACTAATGGCAAAGGATATTTTCAAACTAGTACTTATAATGATTTATTACATTACAATATTGGTAATAAAATAATGAATGCTAGAGTTGTAACACTAAAAGAAGCTTTAGAGATATATAAAAATAGTAATAAAATTTTAATCTTAGGTCTTAGTTACCAAGGTGATAAAACCGAACAATATACTTATCAATTATTAGAGTTAATAAGCGAATATCCTAATATTAATATCTATTTAAAAAGTTTTAATAAAGAGATTCTAAGAATTATAAAAGAAACACCTAATAAAGCTAAAATTGGTGTTATTATTGATGATAATAATAAAGAAGAAATAAATAATGATTATGATTTTTATGTCATTAATACTTATAATATAAATAAAGATGCCATATTAAAAAAGATTAATTCTAATCGTGATATTATGACTAATCTCATAGAGTATCCCAATGACTTAATCAATACCTATTATCTCTATGGTAAATATATCTTATATAAATTATTTATAATTGCTAAGGAACCAAAAGCATTATATGATACTTTTAAAGAGATACAGCCAAGAATATAATTACATTTTAAAAGATTTAGGGAAACCTAAACCTTTTATTTTTTATGATTAGATTTATTATCACTAGAACCAAAAGCTAAGTCTCTTGCATAACTATTACAATATAATGGTTCTGGTTGATCAAGAGCTTTTACTTTGGTTTTAGATATGCGACAAAATAAATCATTAATAAAATTTGTTTGGTAAGAAGAGCGGAAAAGATTAATGATTATTTCACGACTATGTTTATATTCTAATAAATCGGCATTAGCGAATAAACCAACTGTATCAATAACACCATTTTTCTTAACATCATTATTGAGTTTTGAACAAAAGTAATCATAAACTTTATTAGCACCATCATTAAAGGCATAAGTATCACCCATTCTTTTGTCATCACTCGTCATTTTAACACCAGCTGACGTTAACCAAATATTAGCAAATATTGCTTTTTCTATTGTTTTTGGATCAGTTATCTCTTTTTTAGTTTTAGTATCACGAACTCTTATATTGCGGGGATTGTTATCTAAATAATGACTAGCGTCACTATATACTTCATAGTGCGATGCAAGTATTTTTAGTTCTTGAAAAGTTGGTAATTGCTGCATCTTTTCTTCATCAATATCAATATGACGTGATGGATTAAAGTATTCAATTAAATCAGGATTAAAAACAGGTACTCCTTCAATATCAAAATATCCTAAATAGCCACCTGTCTTAGTTGCTAATTCATCAATACGTTCACGACTTAAAAACTCATCAGCTAATTCTCTTCGTCTATCTAAAAATAAATCTCGTTCTGAAAAAATACGATTTTCTCTTATTGTAATACTGCTTCCTTTTAAAACCGTTTCAAAAGTACCATATTCATAAATATCAGTACCATCAATATTAACACATTTTCTTTTTTCAACAAAAAGACTAGAATTATCACTTCTTTTATATATTTTTACTTCACGGTCAAATACATTTCTTTTGGCTTCTGACTTTTTCATTTTAGAAATATCTTTAACTAAATGGGGAAAACTATTTTCTTTTTCTCTTTCAATTCCACCAATGTAAAAAGTTCCATTACGAAGTGAATCATTAATATTTTTTACCGAAAATAAAACATCACGAATAGCTTTAGTAAAATCAGATGAAACACTATGTCCAAAACTAGAATTATCAAAGTAATACATTATATTAGTGTCACTATAAAGAATGAGTGGTGGTGATATATCGCCATTATCTTTTATCTCACGATAACAATATTTATAATAGATTTTTTTATCAATTACTCCTGCTCCTACTTGCGAAATTATATATTGCATACCATCATTTCGAATAGTATGATATGTTGTTGTTTCAAAGTCTTTTTCTTTAGGAAAATAAGCACATATCATTTCAATTAAATTACGATCAATATTGGATAAAACATCTTCATAATTTTGAATTGGTTCAAAACTGTTAGGCACATGAGATTTACTAAAACTTGCAACATCTTGACCAAAATAACTATAAGTGTTCATTCTTCCTCTTCGAAAATGCGAATTATCCCAAGTTAAATCAATTGGGTACAATTTCCCATCTATCTCCATAATATTCCAAGCATGGGATTTACCTTCAACATAATGACAAGTTATTCCTTGGCGTTCTAACATTTCTTTAAACATGAGTGAATAGCCCGCACAAACAGTTTGACGCGAAATAAAGCCACGCAAACTGCGCACTTCACTAGATGGTTTAGTCTTGTATTTAGGATCATACATAATATTATTTTTTAAAGCATTATAAATATAAATAGTTTTTTGAAGACTAGACCAATTACTATCTAACTTGCTCTCTATTTTTTCCATCTCTTCAATTATTTTAACTAATTCATTACGCGTATAGATAACCGCTGTCGTAAAATATTCGCCCGTCTCACCATTTTCGTATTGGATATCATTACAATTATCAATTCTATTTTTATCGTAACCACCAGCTACTCTAATGGCAATTCTCTTATCTAATTTCTTTAACATTTCACTAGATAAATCTTGAGTATTAGGAATCTCAACTAAGATATTAAGACTTGGGTATCTTCTTTTTAATTCATTTAATTGTTCAATATTTCTAGGATGCAAATGTTCAAAAACGTATTTTTTATCATAATTAATCATTGACATCACGCTCCTCAAAAGGAACAATACCATCGTTTAATAATATAACATTTCTCTTTTGAAGTACTTCAATAATAGATCTATTATTTTCATACTGTTCTCTAGATAGACCTAATTTCTTTAGATTAGATAAATTAATAACAATATCTAAATTATTAATATCAGTTTCATCAATATATAATTCTTCTAATAATGGTAAAGTTAATTTTTCTATATCAGTAACTTTAGAAGAAGATATTTCTAAAAAGACTAAGTTTTGTAAATTATTTATTTTTGAAAGGGATAAGTTACCATTAATAATGGATAATGACTTTAAGGTATTAAGACCATATACAAAAGAAAAGTCTTCAATATCACAATTAATAATAGATAGTTCTAATAAGTTTAAAGATGCTATTTTATTTATATTTTCAAAAGTACATTTATCAAAGTTTAAACTAGTTAAATTAGGCATTATATATAGATTTTCAAAATCAAGATCAGTTATTAATAGATTACTAAAAGAAATAGTTTTTAAATTTTTAAAATATTTTAAAATATCTAAGTTTAATTCATGATACTCTTCATTAATATCATAGGGATTTAATACTAATTCTTCTATTTGTTCTAGTTCTTCTTCAGAAAATTCATTCTCTAACTTATCTAATTTAAACATTAAGTAATCAGCAAGTTCTCTATTATCAATTGTAATCATCTTAACACTTCCTCTATTTTAGTATAGCACAATCAAATTACATAAAAAAGTGAACACTTTCTTTAAAGTGTCCACCAATGTTAAGTTATTTTTTTATTAGTCTTTTTATTTTCTTACCAAGATTATAGATATTATACATGAATCCTGTCTTTATTTCAAACTGACCAATTAGTTCAACGACATTACCATTGAAACCTTTTTTAAATTCATACATGCCATAGTATTTATCATTCTTATCAAAAGAACCAGTTATACCATAGAAATCAACCCATTCATAACCCATTTCATAAGCATCTTTAATGTGTTCATTATACATGGCATATTTAGGAGTAAAAGAACGATACTCTGAAAGCATTCCACTACTCAAAGTAAGATATTCATTACCTGATTTTAGAGATAATAAAGCACCAATATCTTTTCCTTTAGGATTCTCTTCTTTAAACTTTTTAGCTTTTTCCAATTCCTCTTCGTATTTTGCTAGTAGTTTTTCACTAGTCTCTTTTTGATTAGTGAGTTTACTTCCAACGATACTCGTCTTCATCTTTTCTTCAATCTTATGATAGTTTTCTTTTTCTTCTTCAAGTAAGTTTTTAGTATCTTCTAAATAAGTATCTGGATCAAGATAAGCGATGTATATAGTCATTAAATCTTTCATGTGATGATACATCTTTTTATAGTAATCTAGACTTCGCGTATCAAAGTCTTTTCTTTCACCAGTTGATTCAAAGATTTCGGTCATCGAATCAAGATCCTTTATATTTCCTTTACGTACTTTTAGTCCCTTTTTATAACAAGCATCGATATTCTTTCTCGTACTTTTAGAAAACTTTGCTTTTTTATCTTCATATGGTTCATCTAGTTTTAAGCGATATTCCCAACGAACTTGATATGTTTCCGTATAGAGATTAAAACCAAAATATTTATATCCAAATTTCTCTAAATTATCTTTGATGGTATCATTACGATTTTTGTCATCATCAAGAATTTCACCTTCACTAGAACGAATGCGATAGATAACATTAGGATCAATTGTAATACGAAAACCTTTATGATTCTTAACATATTTTATTAATTCATCAGAAAAGAATTTTAAAAGTTCAAAATCATCATAATCAATTAAATAACCTCTTGGAGCATAAAAAGTTTTATAACCCAATATCGACTTTTCTTCAAGAATTAGCGTTGCCGCAACAACTTTCTTTTTCTTCTTAACTCCTAAAAAGTGAGGAACATCTCCTAAGTCTCTTTTTAAATTCGCAAGTTCTACTGTCTGCATAAATGAACTTTGGGGATGATTCTTTATAAATTCTTCAAACTCTTTTTCACTTAATGTCGTAAATTCCATTATGCTCTTCCTCTCTTTTTAATTTTTTTAATAATGCCATTAATTAGTTCTTCACCAAAGATCTTATTTAAAGCACCATTTTTGATTGTTACAACTAAATATATTATACCACCAATAGATGCATACATAACAATGAGAAGGATATTGATAATACGACTAGGTGAAGTTATAGGTATAAGTAAGCGCATAACTAAAAGAACAATAGTCATAATAATAACTGCTATAACGACATCTAAGAACCTCTTAATAGTCTCTTCATAATTAACTTGATATTTATGATTTAAGAAGAATAAGCAAATGAAACTACAGCACAAATAACCAAGAATAGTCGCTGTTATGGCACCATAGTAAACAGGAAGTCCCATTTTACTGAAACCATAAAGTAATGGTACATTTAATATTAATTTAGTTAGGAATCCACAAATTAAAGATATGAAAACCATTTTATATTCTTTTAAGACTTGCACTGTCGTAATAGTTGAAGTAAAGAGAATAGTTGCGACCGCTACAAAAACATATAAAGAGTAAGCTTCTGGTCCATAAGTACTACTTCCATAGAATATTCTCCATATAGTATTTGAAAAGATACTCATAAATATGGCAAGTGGTAGAGCTACATAAAAGAAGATTTGAATTGTTTTATTAAATTTATTATTAATG
>CANQWJ010000015.1 GCA_947627525.1 uncultured Bacilli bacterium | reverse complement strand
GGTGAAGATACCTATCGTCCAGAACGTAATGAAGATGGAACTTATAGTGTTAAAATAACTGCTCCTGAGACAGCAAAAATTTATAATTATACAATGACTAATATTACGTTGGGTGATGATGAAACCGATAAAGAATTAAAGTTTAATCTTGATGTTTTAAAAGACAAACCAACTATTGAAGAATTATATGTTGATGAAACTGGAGAAAATCCTGTTATTAAATTTAATATTATCGATAAAGATAATGCTTTAATAGATAATGATAAAGGCCAAGTAATTGTTAAAAATGAAAATAAAGAAGAAGTTAAGAGTTCTAATATTGATAAAGGAGAAAATAGCGTAGTATTAGATAATTTAAGCTCTGGTAAAAATTATCATTTTGATATTAATGTAAACTATGATTTAGATTCTGATGTAAATAATGATAAATATAAAGAATTGGAAAGTTCATTGGTCGAAAACCATTCTATCGTTATTTATAATGCTATTCTTTCTTTAGAAAATAATAACTTGTCTTTTAAAAAGAAACAAACAAAACCTATTTATGTAAATGGTACAATAGAGCCTAATTCTTCATCTACAGTTAAAATAAAATCATTTATAATGGGTGATGGAACTGTTGTTGATGCTACGTTAAACGATGGAAAATATTATTTTAATTTGATGGCTCCTAATGAAGCAAAATTAAATCAATATAGTATTGCTAAAGTTATTTTAACTAATGATGTTATCGTTAAAATTGATGATTTGAATTTCGAGATAGATGTTTTAAAAGATGCTCCTTATATCAATAATCTCAATATAAGTGAAGATAATAAATCATTGACTTATGAACTAGTTGATAATGATGGAGCATATACCGAAGGAAACTATGTGATTTCTTACAAAGGTACTAATAAAAAAGAAGACAATATAACTAGAACTAGTGATATAACCAAAGGAAATGTTGAGTATGATTTTAAAGATGCTGAAGTATATGAAATTGCCTTTTTTGGTACATATGATTTAAGACATAAAGATATTGATATAACACAGAATGAATTTAAAGATGCCGAACTATATAATCATACCTTTATAATAGGTGGTGACTATAACTTTACTTTATCTGATGTATCAATAACTGATGCTATTCAAAAAGATGAAAAACCAGTTATAACTTTTGTTAGTACTAATACAAGAGGAGCAAAAGTTGAAAGCATTAATATTGATGGTAAAACTTATCCTGTTACTAATGTTAGTGGTAATAACTATAAAGTAGTATTAAATGAAGCTGATATGACAACTACGAAACATACATTAAAAATTGATAGTATTAAGCTAGATACAACTAAAGTATTTACAAATGGGGAAGATTTTAATGCTCAAGAATTAGTTTATACGGTCTTAAAAGATGCTCCTAAGATAGATAATATTAATCTTACTAATAATAGTTCTAATAAGACTATTACAGCTACTTATGAATTTAGTGGTGATGATGATGCCTTCAATAAATTAGTTGCAATCTTAGTTGATTCAGCTGGTAATATTCTAGATAGTAAAGAACTTTCTAGTGCATCAGTATTAATTGATAAAAGTGTAACACTTTCTTATGATAAAAATTTTGATGGTAAGTATACTGTTAAATTCTTATGTGATTATGATTTGGGCGATAAATATAAATACACATCTAAAAATATTGGTGAAGCAACTATATTTACTAAGAATGATGAAATTTATATTAAAGCAATTACAACTAAAAATAATAATAAGTATTTAACTAAAGGACAAAGAAACTTTGAAGTAAGTTTTGATGTTAGTGTTGGTTCTAATATAAAGACAAACAATAATAAAAACTATACTAGAACATCAGCTATTACTGTAAATGGTGTTAATTATGTTGCTAATCAAGAAAGTGGTTATAAGTCAAAAATTGGTATTACTGCACCAAAAGAATCAGGAGTTATAACTTTGACTGCCAATAGGGTACAATTAGAATTAAATAGTTATTATGATAAGCAAACTAATTATTATTCTGTACCAGAACAAAGCATTAGATTAGAGGTTCTAAGAGATGCTCCTGTAATTGAAAATTTACAAGTAGAAGAGAATGCTCAAGAAAAGACTGTTAAATTCACTTTCAATGTCAAAGTTGATGACAATGCTAAAGATAAAGATGAAAGTTTCATAGATGGTAGTGTCAAATTAGGAAAGCAAACTGAAAAAATGGTTCGTGGTGAAAATACGGTAACATTTACTGATGTACCACTTAATGAAAATCTTGATCTCATATTTGTAGCAAGCTATGATTTGGATACTGATGCTCTTAATGAAAATGATAAAGATCTTAATCAATTTAAAGATACTACTATTTATCAAACAAAATATGGATTGTTTAGTGAAGATAAATACAATGCTATAAAAGTTACTGATGGTAAAGCTATTAGTTCTGATGAAGATAGTTACTTTGAAAAAGAAGAAAAAGTTAAATTAAATTTTAAGATTGAAGGAATTGCTGAAGAGTTACAATTGACACCTAAAGAAGTTATTATTAATAATAAGCGCTATTCATTAACTAAAGTAGAAGATGGATATGAAATTATTATTGATGGATACAATACTTTTGGTGTAAAAAATGTTAATATTACTGATGTCATTTTGAGTAATGGTAAGGATGTTAAGTTGAGTAGTCCGTATACAATTCATCCTGAGGTTTTAAAAGATAAACCAAAGATTACGGATTATGAATATAAAGTTTCTGAGTCTAAAGAAGTCACTATTACTTCTAAATTAAAAGATCCAGATGGAGCAGTAGTAGGAAAAGCTCATATTAAAGTAGTAGATGAAGATGGAAATAGTTTATATGATAACGATTATAGTGAAAGTATCAAATTTGATATGAAGAAAGCTGAAAGAGTTTATGTTTCAGTAGTAGCTAACTATGATCGTGATACTGATGTATCAGAAGATAGTAAAAATTATAATAAAGATGTTACTTTCTTAGATGAAATTATTTCTATTGATACTAATAAAATTGAATTAAAAGATATTGTTGATATAAATCTATACAAGTTTGAAAATGATACAGTAAGTATAAAAGAATCTGTTAATGTTTCAGATATTCAAAGTAATAAAGATAAATACTTTGTTGAAATAGTTATGGAAAATATGCCTACTATTTATGCCGAGATTGAAAGTGTAGAAACTGATAATCAACAATTAGTTTTAATCCTAAAATATAAATATGTAACTAAGGAAGGATCAACGGAAAAGATAAAAGTTGATTATGGAAGTATTAAAGGAGATACTGCTACTAATGAAACACATCCACAATTAGCTTTCAAAATATTGCTTGATAAACTTCAAAAAGGTGATAGTGTTACTTTAACTCAAGACTACGATGCTAGTGGGGTTGAAACTGATGGTATTACTTATGTTGATTCTTATAGTGGTACTCTTAACGGTAATGGATACACTATCAAGAATTTGACTAAACCATTATTTAATAGTATGTCAAAAGCAACTATTGAAAATATAACGTTTAAAGATATTACTATGCCTGGAACATCTGGTAATGGTACTATTGCAATTAAAGATGATGGTTCTAAATTAACTAAAGTATTAGTTACTAATTACTACAAAGCTAATGCTGAAGGACAAGTTGGAACACTAATTGGAAATGCTCAAAATACTACTATTGAACAATGTCGCGCAGTTAATTTCAATATTAATTCTGGATATGCAAATCGTCAACAACTTGGAGGATTAATCGGTTGTGGAACAAATGTAACTATTAGAAATAGTTATGCTCAAGGTTCTATAAATGGTGGATGGAACTTCCGTGGTGGTTTGTCAGGTCGTGCTTTAAATAATAGTACTTATGAAAACAACTACGTCAATGTTAATATTGATTACTCTATGGGAAATGGCTTAGTTTGTGGATTTACTTGTGATGGTGGAGGAAGTACTTTCAAAAATAATATTAGTTTGAGCTACGGAAGCATTGGTGTTAAGATGTTTGGTGGTGCTAAAGTAAGCGAAGGTAACTATTATATTGGTACAAGTGATGAAGCAGCTGTAACCCAAACTGGTGTTACTAAGATTACAAGCAATAAAATAGATAAAGATTTCTTTAGAGATACTCTTGATTTCGATGAAGTTATTTGGAATTTAAAAAATGTTTCATATGATAACCTTCCTACTTTGAAATTTGAAAAAGTTTCAAGTGTTAATAAAAATGAAAATCTTGAAAAATATAAAGAAGAAAATGAAACTTTATATACTAATTTAACAAAGTTAATGCCTTTCTATAATAGTGAAAAAATAATTAATATTGCTGAAAAAATTTCTAGTGATTCTAGTTTAAGAACTAAAGAAATAGTTCATATTTTACCTGTTGATGCTAAAGGAAATATTGTAACTTATTTGACAACGGATAATGTTAAGAGAATCAGTAAGATTAAAATCGTTTACAAAGAAGGAAATGAACATAAAACATATAAGGTTACTTATGATAATACTTATGATATGGTCGCAAGTTATCGCATTCCCGATTTGAAGATTGATTATAGTTTTGACCATTATATAATTGATGCTAATTCACAAGTTGTAACGAATTTAACTAATTACTTAAAAGGATTAGATTATACAGAAAACTTAGATGTATTAACAAAAACAGCTGACAGTAGAATATATCGTGATTTCTATAAAGAAACTACTAGTAAAGAATTAAAAGAATTTGTTCTTAAGTATTTGTCTAATAGCAATTACACTAATGCAACAGGAAGTGAAGCAATTAATTCTTATATTGAGAAAAGTGTTAAAAAAGATAAACAAATAGAAAAAGTACTTTATATGTATAACTATTTACATCGTTTCTATGATTTAGAAATAGATGGAATGAAATTATATGACTTCATATTATTTAATATGGAAGGATTTAATCAAGATTTAACTCCTTCTAAAGTAACAAGTTTGTATTTTGCTAGTGATGATAACTTTAAGACGGATGCAACTGGTACGAGATATGCATCAGTTCTTGGAAGTTATACAAATCAAAATACTATAGCTAAATTTTTAGAATATATGGTAACTGTCTTTGGTGATGGTGATCTAGATGAATGGACTAGACAACAATTTAAAGGATATTTAAAAGAAATTCCTATTGTTGGTCATGAAAAAGATGTTCAGTATACATTATGGGATCATTTCAGTAATGAAGATGCTAACTACAAGCCACATCGTGCTTATGATATGATGTTACCAATATTGACACTTCCTAAAAATGCTGCGTACATTATATCTACACCTGTTCAATATGTAATTGGTGCTCAAAGAAGTTATATAGAAGATCCAGAGGATCCACAACAACATAGTATATTGGTAAGAAGAATTAGTAGTTACGCTAATAGAATGGCAACTTATTATGCGACAGCTTATAAAATTCTAGGAGATGCTAAATTATTTAATGATATTCACACTTTCCATCTTGATAAGCGATATGCTTATGATGAAAATGGTGCTTTAGTATATCAACAAGTTGGAACGGAAGAACCATTCCATAAAAACTTCAATGAAGTAACTAATCGTTGGGCTACTAGTGATGGTAATGCTGCTGTTGCTTGGGGAGATCGAATCGATTGGAGTGCTGAAGGATTGATGGATGGTTATATTGATAAAGATTTGGCTACTGAGTTACATAAAGAACTTCAAGAATACACCTATCATACATTTACACATGAAACAGCTCATAATATCGATGCTAGATTATTCTTAAAGAACTATGGTCGAAGATTTGATGCTGGTGGTGAAGACTATGCTGATAGTAACTTAATGCAATCATTTGGTAAAAATGATATCGTTATGAATTTATCAGTGCATTATGATGAGGGTTCTGAAATTGGTTCTAACTGGGATCCATCAAGAATAGATTCGCCAGCTAAAGTTGAAGATTATTATAAAAAAGTATTTGAGACAATTTATGTTATAGATTACATTGAAGCTCAAGCTTTCTTACAATTAAATTCTGAACAAAAATCAGAAGTTGGTATTCAAGTTTCTTATCCAAATGAAGAAAAGTATACAAGTGAATATAATAAGTTCCGTGCTCGTCAAACATCAGCTTTCAGTCAACTTAGTCCTGAAGAGTGGGATAAAATTCATTTAGAGACAATAGATGACTTGATTAATAATAAGATAATGAAATATTCAGGAGTTTATAAGTATGCATCTCGTGGTTCTAATTCATATGGTGGAGAAGGTATTAATACTGCCCATTGGTATCAACCTAATAATCCTGATGGACGACCTGACTCTTATGCGTTAAAATGGATTGCTTATGAGATGTTGGGATATAAAGGATATCAAAATGGTTATGTTGAATATAATAGTAATATTCATTCAGTAAAAAAGACTATTTATAAGAATGTTGATAATGCATCAGAAGGATATAGTCAAGTTGACTACAAGACTGATAATATGGCTATTTCAATAATAACTGGTGGAAAATATACCAATATCGATGATTATAAAAAAGCAAGATTTAAAGAAACTGGCGAAAAATTAAAATATCTTAAATACATTGATGTTGAAAAATATACGCAAGAATTGTATGATGCAATGGTAAAAGATAGTATTCATTCAAAAGAAAGCTTAGAAAGATTGCTTAAAAGTTGGAATACTGATGACAAAGGATGCCTAAATGCTTATTGGTGTCGTCATAGTATCGCCAATGATGTTAGAGCTTATCCAAATAGTACCAAAGTAAGACAAGAGATTTATTATAAGCTTAAGAAGGAAACTAATGATTTTACACAAGATATATTTTCAGATAAAGTCCAAAAAGAAGATATTAATTTCCAAGTAAAAAAAAAGAGTCAGGAAGTTGAAGATATTAACTTATTAGGTACTACAATGGTAATTGATGATTTATTAAAAGATTCTAATACGATTGAAGAGGGAGAAGAAAGTAACTTCCAAGAAGATGAATATACTTCAGATGGTGATGATCCAAAAGAACAAGAACAAGATGAAGAGTATATTGATGAAATTGAAGATACTGAAAATAAGCCAAAAGAAGATGAATATATTGGTTCTGATGGTGATCCTAAAACAGAATCTGATTCTCCTGAAGAAGTAGAAGATGACAATTCTTTAAAAGAAGAACAAGATGATTCTAATGAAGAAATTGTTGAAGATTCTAATGATTCCGTAGATGAAGAAAAAAATGAAGTTTCTAAAGAAGAGGCATCTAATGAAGTTAATAGTGAAGAAACTAATAATTTAAAAAATAATTCTTTAGTTGATGAAAACCTAACTCAATAAAAAGAAAAAGAACTATCGAAAATAATTAATTTTCGGTAGTCTTTTTTTTATTTAAAATTATACTTGTTAAAAGGAAAATTTTGTATTATGATAATGACATATGCAAGGATGGTGGAATGGTAGACACGCTACTTTGAGGTGGTAGTGACGAAAGTTGTGGGAGTTCGAGTCTCCTTCCTTGCACCAGATAGATAGGAAACTCGAACTTTTCAATTTATTTGATTAGTTCGAGTTTTAAAATGTTTTGATTTATACTATAATTTTTATAGTTTAAATTGATTTATTTGTCAATTTAGAAAACACACTTTCTTATTGTCAAAACAATGATAACTACGATAAGGATGATATAAAAATGAAAATTACTCAAGAAGATTTAAAAAAAATAAAAGCTGAATCATCATATAAAAAAATAGTTAAATTAAAAATCTTTGATATTTTCTTTGAAATGTTTAATAAAAAATATATAAAAGTTGAATATTCTTCTGTAATAAATAACACTTTAGATATGGCATTAGAATTTTACAAACATTATAATATACAATATTATAAAAAAATTATAAAAGCAATACAGAATAATCATATTATAATTGGAAAAAATTTAGATAAGTCATATGTTGATACTAATAATGGAAAAACTTATATACTTTTAACCGGAAATGACTCTGATATATTTATTCTTGTTCACGAATTTGCCCATTTTATTGATAGAACTAGCAATCCTCATATTATTCCAGATGAATATTGGTTTTTATCTGAAGTTTTTTCATTTTATATAGAAAAAAAACTAGAAAAATGGTTAGGCAGTGAATATAAAGAACTTATTTCTGCTCGCAAAGAAAATAGATTATACTTTGAGTCAAAAATGATAAAAGCAATAAAATATCAATTAAAATATGAAAAAATGTATTTAGAAAGAGGAACGTTAAGCAAAGAAGATATAAATCCTAAAGAGATGCAGTTAATTAGGCAATATGATTGTCCTAACCTTATTAATTATTTGATTATGTATCCAATAGCTAATGTTATTTCTGACTACCTTATTAATTTTTATTAAAAACTGTCTGATATAAATTTATGCCAAATATGTCTTGATACTAATTTATATGAGGCTATCGAAATATTTCAAAGTAATGAACTTAAAAAATAAAAAAGTTGTCGTACTTCTTCCTTTAGAGCACCAGTGACGAATCTGTTCGAACTCTTCTGGACATATATTGAATACCAGTCAATGATACTGGTGTTTTTTATACTCACAGGTAATTTTGGTATACTTGTCAAAATATCTAGGTAGTTAATTATTTTGACATAAACAAATATTATCTGAAAAATAAGAGAAAAATATAAAAATCACTATAATAATAAAAATACATGATGTGGTTTTGAGATAAAATATAATAAAAGACATATTATTTTATAAAATTTATGCTACAATTATGCTATAACAATATTTAATTGAAGGAGGTTTCGTTTAATGGAAATTGATAGATTAAATGATGACTGGAACAAAGTAAAAACCAAAAAACAATTATTAGAGCTTTTAAATGAATACAAAGGAATACTTACAGAAACTATGTTAGATTATTTGAAATCTTTAATAAATTTAGACTTTTCTGTTATAAGAGAATACATTAGCGATTCTGATAGAAAAGTATTAGCCGAATTAGAAATATATAAAAAAGTAGCAATTTATAATATTTATAAAAGAGCTCAAGATTTATTTAATAAACAAGATGGGGAATTCATTATATATGGGAATAATAGGGGAAATGAAGGTTTAAGTGTTTCAACAAAATTAAGTGATAGAAATGTAAAATTATTTGATTTTGATTATAAAGAAACTCATTCTTACATTGGTGATAGGCCTAAAGTCCCATGTGGTTTTAAAACATTGAATATTGGAGAGATTTCATTATTTCAAACATGTGAAAGTAAAGAACTTAGAGAAGTCGAGTTAGATAGAGTAAGAAAAAAATTGGAAATGTTACGCAGCGAAAGGAATCCATATATGTCTCAACCTGGGGTTATAGGGGGACCAGGATCTACTTGGGAATTTAATCACGGAAGAAAAGTCCAAGAGTATAAAGAAAAATTAGAACAATTGGATAGTCTAAAAGAATTAAGCGATGAAGATAAAAAAGAAATTGAAATAACACGCCAAATTCATGATTTATTATTAGAAGATTTTGGTTTAACTAATGAAAGTTTTATGGATCAAAGTGATAATTGTGAAAAAGATAAAACTAATTTAAACAAAACTCTTGTTAGAAGAATGCCTAATTTAACTATTACAAATCATATTAAATACATTTAAAAATTCTAAAAGTAGTATCAATATATTTATTTTTTTCTTTTTTACTCAACTATATTTAGAAATTTATCCATAATCAGTACCTTTAGAAAAGTTGTAGATAACCTCTATATTCGTACTAGATAGATACCAAACTCGGACTTTTATAGTTCGAGTTTTAAAATTTTTGAAATTTTGATATGATATTTATAGTTTAAATTGATATTATAAAATGTACTTGCATATTGACAAATTAATATGCATAATGGAAAGGATTGTTATGGCTAATTTAGATTTTATGAGTAAATTCAAACCAGAAATAAGATGTATTAAAGAATTTGAATATTGGATAGTTTGTATTAGAGGGAAACAAGCGACATTAGGAGATGCTGTAATTCTTCTAAAAAGAGAAATATCATCTGTTGCTGATATGCTTCCAGAAGAAGGAGCAGAGTTTCCTAAAGTTATTAAATGGTATGAAGAAGTATGTATTAAGAAATTTGGTGCAATAAAGTTTAATTATATTATAATGATGATGAAAGATTGTTTTGTTCATTATCATGCATTCCCTAGATATGACAAAGATGTAAGTTTTTTCAATATGGAATGGAAAGATAATGATTGGCCTGGAGCAATAAATTTTAAAGGCGGTATTGAACTTACTGAAGAAAAATTAAATGAAATAAAAAATTATATGGCTGAATAAGAAAAATGGATTGAAAATTAAAAATTATTTTGCTATCATATTAACTAAGAAATGGAGATGTAAATATGGAAGGATATGCTATTTTGGGATCAATATATTTATTACGAGAAAAACCTAGCGATAAAGATTTAGTTTGGTTAGTAATAGAAAATAACTCAAATGATAAGACTTCTACTTTAATGGTTGTAGAGCATTGTCCAGAATATGGTAAGAAAGTAAAAGTAGATGCTAAAAAACTTTATGATAGAGAACCAATAGGTCCTATTTTACCACTAGCTGGTGATATAGTAGTTGAAAATGGAGTAGAATTTGCAAAACCTGTTGAAGAAAAAGTAAAATCCAAAGTATTGAAGCCTACAAATCCATAAAACTAATAAATAGTTATTCTACTTATATTCATTCTAATTTTAATATAGAGATTTGTACTTAATCTATTGATTGAGTACTTTTTTATATTTAAAATCATTAAATTTTTTTCTTGTAATATACATTTCTTAATAAAATGATAAAGAAACTTGCCAAAAAATACTTATTGTATTATAACAAATAATGTGGGGAGGTAAATATGGATAAAGTATACAATAAATTAGTAAGAGATAGAATTCCAGAAATAATTACAGCTAATGGTGAAGTGCCAGTAACACGCGTTTTGGATGATAAAGAATATAAAGAAGAACTAGAGAAGAAGTTATATGAAGAATATCAAGAAGTATTAGGTGCAACGGGAAAAGATCGTGTTGAAGAATTAGCGGATATGTTAGAAATAATGAAATATTTAGCGAGATTAGAAAATTCTACAATTGAAGAAGTTACTACTATTGCTCAAGAAAAAAGCGCTAAAAGAGGAGCTTTTGAAGATAAGATCTTCTTAGAAAAAGTATTAAAGAAATAATAGATAATTTTTAAACTTGATCTTTTTAGAAGTTCAAGTTTTTATTATATTTAAAAATATGTTAAAATGATAATGAATTAATAATTGGTATATAGGGGAAAATATGAGTAAATATATAAAAGTTTTATTTGAAAAAAAGGGTGCTAATTACGAATATAAATTAAATCAAGTCAATGTTGCAAGGACTTGGAATCCTCAAGCCGAAAAGGGTCGCGATTTTGGTGGGTTTAATTATACGACTGAAGACTGCATATTGCGATGGCTTCATCGCGGGGATACTTTATATGATGTTGAAATTCCAGATGACGCTGAAAGTATTAAATTGGATGGCGCAACAACTATCTATCGCGCTAATAAGATAATTATTAGTAATCCAAGAAAAGTTGATGATGACTTAGCTCTTCATTTTTATGAAATATCACAAATACCAGAAAAGTCTTATTACAAATCTTTAGCGGTCGTTTCCGTAATGAATTATAGGAATACAGCTTATGCCATTCTTAGAGATAGAGTAAATAGAGATAATATTGATTTAGTTTTGAGTGAATGGGATGATTTTATTAGTCATGGTGGTGATGAAAAACCTGATAGTAATCAATTAGTTACCGAAATTAAAGATTATCTTTTAGAAATTAAGTCCGATTTATTGATTAGTCGTTTTGTTGATAAGGAACCTTATATTAAAGAATTAACAAAAGATAGAGTAATAAATTTAACAGGAGAGTCTGGTAGTGGTAAATCATATTTTAGTAAAGATTATATAAATGATGAAAACTATATTGTTATAGATACTGACATTATATTTAATAGTGATGCATCTAGTGATGAAGAACTTCTTCAACTACGAGAATTATTTAAGGATGAGACAAAAGATATTTTAATTAATGATTTTGATAAGTTCTATTTAAAGCTCTTAAATCATTTTAAAAATAGTAATAAAACACTTGTTATTGATTCCGCACAATATCGTAATATAAAAGATGTTTCTCTTTTAAAAGGTCAAGTTATAGTGATTAGAACTTCTATTGAAAAGTGTTATCAAAGATGTATTGATAGATGGTTATCTTCTAGAGAAAAATATACTTGTGAAGAAAAAGAAAAATATGCTGAAAAGAAAAGTGGAATGTTTAAGTGGTATAAGAGTTTAAATGAATTTTTGAAAGAAATTGATAAACTTAAATAGCATATTGACTAATTATTGTAAAGTTAAATTCTAGATGTGTTTTTAGAACTTTTCTTTTGTTATAATTTTAAATAGAGGAGTTGTAGTAATGAAAAAGGATAATTTAATAAAAAGAATTTATAAAATGTTAAATAAAAGACAAAAGTTTAATTTTATAATCATTGTCATAATCATGATCATATCAGCTCTATTAAGTCAGTTATTACCATTATCAATTGGAAAGTTAACTGATGATATATTAGGACAAGACAATTTATCTTTTATGAAAATAGTACCTTTTTTACTATTTATTTTAGTAGTTACAGTAAGTAATGAAATCATTAAAGTAATTCGTCGTGTCTTAGTTGAAGATACTTGTACTAGATGTGAAAAAGATGCGCGAACGAACGCTATTAGTTCTTTATTACATGCTCCATTAAGTTATTTTAAAGAGAATATGACCGGTAATATTCATGGCCGTTTAAATCGTAGTTTAGAGGGAACAATTAGACTATTAAAATTGTTATTTATGGATTTTGCACCAGCTATTTTTA
>CANQWJ010000014.1 GCA_947627525.1 uncultured Bacilli bacterium | reverse complement strand
TGAAGAACAACGCTTTGGTGTTGCCCATAAAGAAAAAATAAAAAAATACAAAGAAAATGTCGATGTTTTAACACTAACAGCTACGCCAATTCCTAGAACGCTTCAAATGTCACTTATCGGTATTAGAAACTTATCTTTAATTGAGACACCACCAACTAATCGTTATCCTGTTCAAACTTATGTCATCGAAGAGAATGATCAATTGATTAAGGATGCCATTTACAAAGAAATGTCACGTAATGGCCAAGTTTATATTCTTTATAATAGTGTTGAAAAAATAGAACACAAAATGTATGAAATTCAAAAATTAGTTCCAGAAGCTAAAATCGTTTGTGCTCATGGACAATTGTCAAAGAATGAGATAGAAGATCGCATGGAAGCTTTTATCAATCAAGAATATGACATCATGCTTTGTACGACGATTATTGAAACTGGTATAGATATACCTAATGTTAATACTTTGATTATTTTGGATGCTGACCGTTTTGGATTGAGTCAGTTATATCAAATTCGTGGTCGTGTTGGAAGAAGTGATAAGATCGCTTATGCTTATTTAATGTACGATCATCAAAAACAACTTAATGAAACAGCGGTTAAGCGCTTAAATGTCATTAAAGAGTTCACTGAACTTGGTAGTGGTTTTGCGATTGCGACCCGTGACTTATCCATCCGTGGTGCTGGTGATATTCTAGGTAGTGAACAAGCTGGTTTCATCGATAGTGTTGGAATTGATCTATATTTGAAAATCCTTGATGAAGAAGTTAAACGCTTAAAAGGTGAAGTTGTTGAAGAAGAGGAAGAAGTGAAGAAAGAAGAAAAACCATTTATTCAAGTATCTACGCATATTAAAGATGAATACATCGATGATGAAAATCTAAAAATTGAAATTCATCGTAAGATTAATGAAATCGACTCTTATACTAAACTAATTGAAATAAAAACAGAATTGGAAGATCGTTTTGGTAAGTTAGATGATGACTTAATCCTTTATATGCATGAAGAATGGTTTGAAAAGTTAGCTAAAAAACTAGGTGTTGTTGAAGTAAATCAAAATAGAAATTCTATATCACTTGTCTTTAATGAAGAAATGTCTTCGAAAATAGATGGTGAACAACTATTCCTCGATGCTTGTAATATATCAAGAATGTTTCGTTTTCAATTTAAAAATAATAATTTAATTGTTGTCTTAGATACAATCAAACTAGAAAGACATTATTTATTCTATTTATTGTCATTACTTAATAAAATAAAGGTTAAAGAAGTTCCAAATCTTGACTAAAAAACATCGATTTGGTAATATTTTAATATGATAGGTGAAGATAAATATGGATATAAATAAAATGTTTCAAGAAAAAAATTATGAGATTCTTAAAAAGAAGTTAGATCTCGATATTAATAATAATGCTGATTCTTTAAATCATACAATGAGTAATTTTATTGATTTAAAAGCTATTGGTTTAACTAAGTATATCTTTGAAGTATATAATAGTTCAAATATAAAATATGATGAAGAAAAAGTAAAAGAATTAATTGATAAAGAAGCAGAGACTTTAAAAGAAATATTTTTGAAACATATAAAAAAACGTCAAGAACAGATATCTTCATTCTTTAACGCTGATGTTGACTTTACTAAAATAACAGATATTTATTTAGATGAATATCATGAACATATTGATAATTTAACAGATACTCTTGAAGAAAATATTAAACTTGATGTTCTTTCCGAGATATGTACTAATTTTTCAGAAACAATTGTTAAACTTTATAAACTACCAGATGAAGTTTCCAAAGAGAATCTCATCGAGTACATTAATAATTCATATTGTAATAGTCTTATTGAAAAAATAAAGAGTGAAGCAACACTTAGAAATGCAACTTTAAAAAATCTATCTAAAGAAGCTTTTGAAAGATTTAAATCTATGAATGCTAAAACAGTTGACTAGATTTAGTCTTTTTTTGTATCAAAATCTCTTTTTAGTTAATAATAATTAGCGGAAAGAGTTGATTGTTTTGAATGAATTTATAAGAAAACTAGATGGTTTAGGAAGAATTGTCATACCAAAAGAATATCGTAAAAAGTTAAAGATAAGTGATGATAGTAAACTAAAAATAAGTATTAATGATAATTATATAAAAGTTGAAAAATATTCAGATATTGATGACAATATAACAGAATTAGAGAAGTATCAAAAAATTTTGAATAAGTATTTAGATTTAAATATTATCATTACAGATTTAGAAGAAAATCTCACTAATAGAAAAGAATTATCAGAGAAAATAATAAATAAGATTAAATATGGTAAAATTGAAGTTTTTAATAGAGAGAAAGACATTTTATTTCATAACGATAATTTTATTAATTTTATCATTGTTCCCATATTTTTCTTTGGGGAAGTAATTGGTTCATTGATAGGTTATTCTACGAAAAGTGAAATAACTGAACAGGATAAGAGAATTTTAGAAATGGTTCAGTTAATTTTAATAAAAAATCTTGAAGAATAAATATTTTGATGCTATAATACACTCATATTGAATGACAAAGAAGGAAAGAGATATATCAACAATTACATTAAAAGAGAACTTCGTAAGGTGAAAGGAAGTATGTAATTAGATATTGAAAATGGCTCCTGAGTTCATCAGTTGAATAATTAGACTGATGCGTAGAATTGCGTTAAATTTTAAGTGTATAGATTATTCTATAAAATAAGGTGGTAACACGGTGACTCGTCCTTTTGTGGTGAGTTATCGTTTTTTTATTGAGGTGTATATGAGTAGATACTTTGAAAAGATTAGTTTTGAACAATTTAAGAAAGATATTAAAGATGATAAAGAGTTATATGAAGAATATCTTTTACCTAAAAGATCAACTAAGAATAGTGCTGGTTATGATTTTTTTGCTATTGAGGACTTTGTAATTAGGCCAGGCGAAGTAAAGAAAATTCCAACGGGATATCGTGCTAAGTTTGAAGAAGATGAAGTTCTATTTTTAGTTGTTAGAAGTAGTATGGGATTTAAACATAATGTTCGAATGACTAATCAAGTAGGGGTTATTGATAGTGATTTCTATAGTAATTTAAAAAATAATGGACACATGTTTGTGTCACTTCAAAATCATGGTGATAAAGAATATGTTGTTAAAAAAGGTGAAGCTTATTGTCAAGGTATATTTATGAAATATTTAACAGTTGATAATGAAGAAAAAATAGTTAAAGAACGAACAGGTTGGTCATCTTTAGGAAAAAGTGGTGATTTAGATGAATAAGTTAATATTTGTTAATTGGGATAGGTATAAACGGATGTGTAACTAATATGTTTTAATAATGATTAAAAAATGATAAATATAAATATTGGAGATGAAAGAAATGGAAAAAGAAAAATATTATATATCAACAGCTATTGCTTATACATCAGGAAAGCCTCATATTGGGAATACATATGAAATAGTTTTAGCTGATGCTATCGCAAGATATAAAAGATTTAAGGGGTATGATGTTTATTTTCAAACAGGTACTGATGAGCATGGTGAAAAAATTCAATTAAAAGCTGAAGAAAAAGGAGTAGAACCACAACAATATGTTGATGAAGTTGCTGCGGAAATAAAAAGAATTTGGGATTGCATGAATACGACTTATGATCGTTTCGTTAGAACAACTGATAAAAATCATGAGTTAAAAGTACAACACATCTTTAAAAAGTTATTTGATCAAGGCGATATTTATTTGGGAAAATATGAAGGATGGTACTGTACACCTTGTGAATCATTCTTTACGGAAACACAATTAGTTGATGGAAAATGTCCTGATTGTGGAAGAGAAGTTAGTAAGAAGAGTGAAGAAGCATATTTCTTTAAATTATCTAAATATCAAGATCGATTAATGAAATACATTGAAGAACATCCAGAGTTTATTCAACCAGAGTCAAGAAAGAATGAAATGATTAATAACTTTTTAAAACCGGGATTACAAGATTTATGTGTTTCTCGTACTTCTTTTTCATGGGGAATACCAGTTGATTTTGATCCTAAACATGTCGTTTATGTATGGCTTGATGCTTTAACAAATTATATTACTAATATTGGTTATGATGTTGATAATCAAACCGAAGAGTTTAAAAAGTATTGGCCAGCTGACTTACATTTAATTGGTAAGGATATTATTAGATTCCATACTATTTATTGGCCTATTTTCTTAATGGCTTTGGATATACCTTTACCTAAACAAGTATTTGGTCATCCTTGGTTATTATTTGGCAATGATAAGATGAGTAAATCAAAGGGAAATATTATATATGCTGATGATTTAGTAAAAGAGTTTGGTGTTGATGCCGTAAGATATTACGTTTTACATGAAATACCTTTTGCTAATGACGGAACCATTACTTATGAATTAATGATTGAAAGAATTAATAGTGATTTAGCTAATATTTTAGGTAATTTAGTTAATAGAACTATTTCTATGGCTAATAAATATTTTGATGGTAAAGTTACAAATAAAAAAGTCACAGAATCTGTGGATAAAGAATTAATTGATATGATTAATGCTCTTGATAAGAACGTTGATGAAAAGATGGAAAAACTAGAAATTGGTGCTTCTCTTGATGTAATTTTTGATTTACTTAGAAGAAGTAATAAATATATCGATGAAACAACGCCTTGGACTTTAGCAAAAGAAGAAGATAAAAAGGATCGTTTAGAAACTGTTCTATTTAATTTACTAGAATCTATTAGAGTTGCTGCTATCTATTTAAAGCCATATCTTCCTGATACTTCTGATAATATTTTTGCACAGTTAAATACAACAAATGACAAGACTTATTATGATGAAGAAAACGTATATCAAGTAGGAACGCCATCACCATTATTCCAAAGAATAGATAAAGAAAAGAAATTAGCTGAATTAGAGAATAAATAGAAAAATACGAACTGCACAAGTATTATTTGTGCAGTTTTTAAATATTATTTACTATGAGTAAATTATTGATAAAAAATCTTGATAATTTTCAAGGACAAAAGAATTTAAAAAGTTTTAAGAATTATTTTGAAGGTTGGTATTTTAAAATAACTAACGGTAAAGATACTATGGCTTTTATACCAGGTATGAGTATTAACAATCAAAAGAAAAAAGCTTTTATTCAAGTAATTACCAATATTGATTCATATTATATAGAGTATGATATCAATGAATTTAGTTATGAAAGAGATAGATTTAGAATAAGAATTGGTAATAATATCTTTTCAAAAGATAAAATTTATCTCGATATTAGAGATAAAAAGACAAATTTAAAAGTAAAAGGATCTATTAACTATAGTAATCATAAAGATGTTAAAACAAATATCATGGGACCATTTATATATGTACCATTCATGGAGTGTAATCACGCTGTCATAAGTATGAATAACACTGTTAATGGCATGATAAAAATAAATCATCATAAAAAGGTTTTTAATAATGGAAAGGGCTATATAGAAAAAGATTGGGGAGTATCTTTTCCGAAAAAATACATTTGGTTACAAGGAAATGATTTTAGAAAGAAAAATACATCATTTATGTTATCAATCGCTACTGTTCCTTTTAAAATACTTAATATAAAAGGATTGATCTGTAATTTAGTAATTGATGAAGAAGAATATCGCTTCGCAACTTATAATGGTACTAAGATATTGAATTCAAAGATTACTGACAATGATTTAGAAATAATTTTAAAGAAAGGTGACTATAAATTAAAAATAAATGCCATCATAGAAGATGGTCATACTTTATTAGCGCCTATTAAGGGTAGAATGAACAAAGAAATAAATGAATCCATTCAAGGAAATATCGAGGTAACACTCACTCAAAATGATGAAGTAATATACATGGATAAGAGTAATAATTGTGGTATTGAAATAGTACTTTAATCTTTTTTAGATAAATTGTAAGTAAACTCTACCACTAGTATAGATACTTTTAAGCTATTTCATCGTATAATGTTGATGTAGAGGTGAAATACTATGAATCAAGAAAAGATAGGTAAGTTTATTGCTGAATGTCGTAAAAAGAAGAAAATGACTCAACAAGAACTGGCTGATAAACTTGGTATTACTGACAAAGCTATTAGTAAGTGGGAAAATGGTCGATGTATGCCTGATATTTCTATTTTAGAACCATTGACTGAAGAACTAGGTATCACCATTAATGAGCTAATAAAAGGAGAAAGAATCCAGAAAGAAAAACAAGAAGAACAATTTAATGAGAATATCAAGATGACTTTAAAAGAGTTAGAGATAAGTAATAAATTAATAAATAATTTATATGCCATTATTTTCCTAATAAGTTTTATCTTAATCTATATAGTATATTGGTTCTTAAATAAAAATCCCAATATTAACTCCATGTATCTAATTTATTATTTAATGTTTGGTTTACCAATAATGCTATTTATCCTCAACTTTGTCTATTCATCAAAATATAAAGATATAAATATCTTTGTTTTAGGAACACAATGCATAGTATTATTACCAATGATTTATTTAGAGACAAATAATCAACGTTTATTAACATTTTTAATTTTTTTGCTAATAATGGTATTTGGTCAATTTCTAGGATCAAAGTTTAGCAAGAGTAAAAAACAGGATAAAAAGAAAAAAGTTAAGAATACCTTCATAATTGTTTTACCAGTCTTAATAATCTTTTTATCGGTCGTGTCATTTTATTTAATAACTAATAAAACATTCTTTAAAACTACTTATATTGGTGTACAAAACCAAGAAATATTCATTCCTAAATATTCTTTTTTCTATCGTGAAGCTGGTATGACAGCAGCTACTTTCTATTCGTTTAGAAGCGCGAAAACTCTACAAAAAGAAATAGATAATTACTTGAAAGACTTTAACTATTTTGAAGATTCATCAACATATGGTTATATGAAAGGCGACCTATTCATTCAAAACTATGAAGTCAATGATCATGGACTATATCGCGTCATCATCATAGTTTATTAATTGGTTATTATTTACAAACTGAATAATTGAGAGATATGCTATAATTGATTTTGGAGGCAAATTATGTTTATAGATACACATTGTCATTTATCAAAAGAAGATAATATTGATGAATTAATTAATAGATGTACTAAAAATGGGGTAGATGCTTTAATCATTAGTGGTTGTGATAAAAAAGGTATTATTGAAGGATTAGAAATAATTGAAGAATACTCTAATATTTATATGACGATTGGTTTTCATCCCAGTGAGGTTAATACGACAACTGATGAAGATATCGCTTGGTTAGAAAAGTTAATTAAAGAAAATAAAAAAATCATTGGTATTGGGGAAATAGGATTAGATTATTATTGGGAAAGAGATAATAAAGAATCTCAAAAAGAACTTTTTGAAAAACAATTGACTCTTGCTGAAAAATTGAATTTACCTATTGTCATTCATTCTCGTGAAGCAACTCAAGATACATATAATATTTTAAAAAAGCATAGACTTAAAGGAATAATTCATTGTTATAGTGGTTCATTAGAAATGGCAAGAGAATATATCAAGTTAGGATATTACCTAGGAATTGGTGGTGTATTAACTTTCAAGAATAGTAATTTAAAAGATGTAGTTAAGGAAATATCTCTTGATAATATTACTTTGGAGACTGATAGTCCGTATCTAGCGCCAACTCCTTATCGTGGTTCTAAAAACTCTCCTGAGTACATTCCTATAATTGCTGAAAAAATAGCGGAAATTAAAGAGACGACTATGGAAGAAATTGCATCAAGAACAACTAAAAATGTGCATACTTTATTTGACTTAAAAATTCATATATGATATCGTTGTATATAGATTAGAATGAGGTAGACAATGAAAAAGAAAAAAGAACGAAATCTTATTTTTATATCTCGCTTAGCTATAGTTATAGTTTTTATTATAAGTTTTTTTGTCCTCATGTCAGGTGAGTTTAAAGTTAATACTAATTTGACTTATGACTTGAGTAAAAACAATTCAATGAAAGCTATTAATTTGGTTTCAAAATATGTACCTGAAGAGACAGAGACAAAAGTTGTAAACACTTTTAATGAAATGCTTAAATATGCTAAAACAAATCCTGTTAAATTTGAAGGTACGATGACGGGATATGGACCTGACTGTGTTGGTTGTGGTGGAACTTTAGCTTGTCCACCAAGACATAATGCTAAAAATGGGAATATTTATTTTAATGATAATGAATATGGTAAGTTAAGAATACTTGCTGGTGATAAAAATATCCCTTGTGGCACGATTGTTAAAGTTGAAAATATCAAAAATTATAATCCGTTTTATGCTATTGTTTTAGATCGCGGTGGTGCTATAAAAGGAACTTTATTTGATTTGTTGTTTACATCAGAAACTAAAACAGGTGGCTTTGGTAGAAGAACAGCTACTTATACCATTGTTAGGTGGGGATGGTAATGAATTATCAACATCATTTTAAAAAGAAGTTTGGTCAGAACTTTTTAAAAGATGAAAATGTTTTAAATAAGATAATTAAAGAAGCAAATATTCCAAGTGATACATTAGTAATTGAAATAGGTGCAGGAAGTGGAGCTCTAACTGAAAAACTACAAATAGTATCTTCTAATGTTTTATCTTATGAAATTGATTTAGAACTAAAAGATACTTTATTAGAAAAGTTTTCAAATAGTAACGTTAAATTTATTTTTGATGATTTTTTAAATAGAGATATTAAAGATGACATAAAAGAATATAAGAATAAAAATATTTATGTTGTTGCTAATATTCCTTATTATATTACAACGCCAATTATTGAAAAGATTATTTCAAGTGATATTGATATATCTAAAGTAATTTTGATGGTGCAAAAAGAAGTTGGTGAGAGATTTAGTGCTACACCTGGAAATAAGAATTATGGATCTATTTCTGTTTTCTTAAATTATTATTATGACATAAAAGAATTATTTGTTGTTAGTAAGAACTGCTTTATACCTAAACCTAATGTTGATAGTGTTGTAATATCTTTAGAGAAGAAAACAAATAAATTAAAAGTACAAGATGAAGAAAAGTTTTTTAAACTAATTCGTGATAGTTTTCAATATAAGAGAAAAAATTTAAAGAATAATTTGAAAAATTATGACTTAGAAAAAGTAGAGGAAGTTCTAAAAAGAAAAAATAAAGATTTAACAGCAAGAGCTGAATCACTTGATTTAGAAACTTTTATTGAAATAGCAAACAATCTATAAATTAGATTGTTTTTTTACTTTTGAATAACTTTAAAAATAGAATTATCTATGTAAATATAGTATAATTTAACTAGATAAACACTCAATTAGTTGATATATATATTGAATTGGTGGTGAAGAGATCATGTTGATGAGATATGATAGTTTAATTACTAATATAGATAGAACTAAAAATAAAATGTTAGCTTTGATATTTGTAATATTAGATGGTAAACTATATGCTTATAATAACTATTTAAAAGAAGAAAATAAGAAAATGGTTGAAGTAACTAAAATCAATGGTGTAGAAGTTAGTTCTTTTATTGATAGTATTGATGTTAATGATTTATATAGCATTCATAAAATGAAAGTTTATGGTATTGATACATCTAAAGAATTTGTTTGTGAATTATTGGATGGTGAAAAAGTTATTGAATATGATGTCTTCGATCCTGAAAATAGTGATGATGTCTTTTTTAAAGAACACGATCTTAATGAATTTATATCTAGTTCTTTAACGCCAAATATTTACATTTCTATGCAATCATCTAATTTGATGTTGGAGTATGCTAGTAGTAATATAAAAGGATTATTAAGTATGTTAAGGGATATGTCTAACTCTCTAGATGATAAAGATATATTTTCATCTATATTAGATGAAATTTGTAGTGTTGATGGTACCTATAATGATAAAGTTGATAACTTAGATGTGATATTTTTAAGTACCCAATTATTATTATTAGATAGCAAAATAGATCATGTTCCTGAATATATTAAGGAGATAACGAAAAAAAAGGTATCATTTGAATTTGACGAAAACGATAATATTGATGATTTTCATTTTACTGATGGAAAAGTTGACTATACGCATCTAATCAAAGAGATGAGAAATTGTATTGCTCATTCTAATTATAGAGTATTAAGTGATGGAATAATAGAGTTCTATAATGATGATGACAAAAATAAATTAAATTTTACTATTGATAAAAGTTCTGTCATTAGAATCTTTAAGAGTTTATGTGACTACTATTATTTAAAAGGAACATTTCCAATTATATATGAAAATGTTTTAATTAATGATCCTTCTCCTTTTGTTGAAGAATCATTGATACAGTATTTGAAAGGTCTTGAATTGTTGGGAACAGAAAAATTTGTTTTAAGACAATTTGATTCAGAAGAAGAACAAAGCAAAATTGATAATGATTTAGGAAATGATTTATATTTATTTAAGAATCAAGTTTTTGATAGAGAATCTGTGTTTCGATCATTTAATAAAAACATAAAACGTCATTTATCTTCTCCTAGTGAAATAACTTCTAAAAAATTTAATGATGAAGATATCGAATATATATTGGCTAATGTTAACGAAATGGGAAAAGATTATTTTTATCATTTAGGGAAAAGTTCACAAATAGAAGTAATTCATCAATTAATTCGAAAAAAATATAATAAAGAATATTATATTCAAAGTAATTTAAATGAGATTGTTAATAGTGATTATTATACTAATGAATCTTTAACTAAAAAGTCATCTTCATACATAAACTATAAAACGAAAGTAGAACTTATGATAACAGCACTATTAAATAGTTTAATGCTATTTTGTTATAATAAAAATAAATCTATAGAATGTAGTAATTTAAGATTTCCAATGTCAGTTTATACTGATTATTTAAAAAGTAAAGAAAAAAATATACAAGATTTATTAGAAGAAACTAAGGTGCACCATTGTTCTTATAGTTCTCTTTTAAATTCAGAACCAATACAAGAAAAAGCAGCAAATAATTATCAGCAATCTGAGAATGAAATGAAACAAATTAAAAATAAAATGCGAACAACATTAAAAAAATTAAAAAAGAGTAATAATAGTATTAAAAAAGTTAATTCTATAATAAAAGGAACAGCTACTGATGAAACATACAAAGTTATCAATTTAGAAATTTTAAATAGAATTAGGAATTGTTTGGCGCATGGCCGATTAACTATTGATATTGGTAATTTAGAAAAGATTGGTGAATCTAAACTACATGTGCGTGATGAATATAAAGGTAAAGTAAATTTTGATACATCGTTATCTTTTGGTGAATTGTTAACTACTATTAAAGATGATAATTTTATTAAATCAGCATTAAATAATAATCAAAATTTTGAAAGTCATAAATCAATTTAAGGTTTTATTTGTGTTATCATATAGATGATGATAATTGAGGAGAATTTATTATGGATGATAGTATATCAAGTATTTTAACAAAAGCTTTTATATTTTATTTTTGTGAGTGCTTAGTATTATGGTTTTTAATGGCTGGTTATACAGCAAATTATGATAAATTAGCAACTACTATTTATATAAATGGGACAGAAATAAATTATTATGGTAATGATAGTTATAGAAACTATATCTTTCCTATTCGCATAGTTAATCATATTGATAGTATGCATCCTAAAACAGACTTGGAGTTAAGTAATAAATATATTATAAAATTGACCGAATGCGAAGTTTATTATGAATCTAGTGGTTTACGAAAAAATAATAATCTCGGAAATAATTGTGGCGAAAAAAATGATCATGAATTAAAATTTAAAATAGTTGATGAATCAAGTTTTACGATGAAAATTTATAGAAAAAATAAACTAATATATGATGGAGAGTTTGTTAGTGATGTAACTGATTATATTTCTGAAAAGGGAAGATATTATTTTCATATTTATGGTAAACGAAGAGCGGGAATAATATCGAATGTTGAATCACATTTTGCTTTTAATGTTGTTATCGGGGGTGGTAACTATGAAGACTAAAATTGTAATTATTGGATTAGTTATAGTATCATTACTAACTTTATTATTATTTGATTATCTTGCTGGAAAAAGTATAAATTATGTTGCTTATGATATAGAGAATGAGGAGAAATTTATTAATGAAATGTATGAATTTGCACCAGAGTTATTTAAATTTGACGATAGTGGTAAAGCAATAATTTATATAAGAAATTTTACAGATGAAGATGGATATACCAATACTAAGTATGAGACTACATCTAGGCAATTAATTTTTGATAAAGATTTAAATGAATGTGATGGTTATTATGTGGTTTATAAAAAAAGTGATAGTGATAAATTAGAAGTTGATATGTCACATATTTGCGATATGTTAGATTATTAATAGATGTTTTGTATAATCTAAATATTTATCTAAGCTAATTACAGGAGTTGTTATTTATAAAACTAGAAAAATTTAAGTCGTTATTTTTTGTTAAATATTTTGTGTATTTTAGAGAAAATAAAAGCATATAATTTCGTGGAGATGATTATATGCTTTTTAATATTGGTGATTTAGTTACAAGAAAATCACATAACAATGATGTCGTCTTTGAAATATTAAAGATAGAAGATAAGATTGCTTATCTTAAGGGTAAAGATATTCGTCTTTATGCTGATAGTGAAGTAGAGGATCTAGTAATTGCGGCAAGTGATAAAAGTGATAATGACGATGATAGTATTACGCGTATGAAAGAAGAAATTATGCTTGATCGTAGTGAATATTTTTATCTTCCCGGTAAAGTTTTGCACATTGATGCTGACGTTTTCGCAAGTAAAAATTTATAAAACCTTTGCAAACCCTTGAAAAATAAGGAAAAAATGACAATCGCAATAAATTCTAAAAAGTGTATAAAAACATCATTTTTTATAAAAATCGACAAAATTTTTTAAAATTTTAAAAAGTCGTAGAAGTAGCTGACGTCCTTTAAGTAATAAAAAAAGTAGTTAAGAATTGATTAAAAATCAGTTCTTTTTTATTGTAAAAAATTTAGAGTAGAGGTGTTACAATGAATAATAAATCTAAAAGTAAAATTATTGCTATTGCTAATCAAAAAAGGTGGCGTAGGTAAGACAACCACAACATTTAATTTAGGTGTTGCATTATCCAAATTAGGGAAAAAGTTTTATTAATTGATTGTGATCCACAAGAAGATTTAACAATATGCATAGGCAATTATGAAACAGATAAGTTACCAATGACATTACCAGATTTGATGGAACAAGCAATAAATGATAAAGATATAAATGTAAAAGCAACAATCTAAATCAATAACTAAAAAAGCGTATTTAGTTATGATAAAAATAGTAAATTTGTTGAAAATTATTATGCTTTTTAAAACTTATGGTAAAAAATACAAAAAGTTCTTGACATAATATAAAGCCTATGCATATAATGTATATGTAATGACTTATTGTAATAAATACTATAAGTTAGAAAGGATAATTAAAATGAAAGTAGATGTTATTGTTGGAGGACTATATGGTGATGAAGGAAAAGGTAAAATAATCAGTTACTTAGGCGATGAAAATAATTATGATTATATCTTTCGCGTCAATGCTTCGACTAATGCTAGTCACTCAGTTCAATTGGACAATAGTAGTGATGTCATCATTACGAAGCAATTGCCTTCAGTTTTCTTTAATGACAAAGTTAAATTTGTCGTTGGTCCAGGAGCTGTCTTGAATTTGCATGCTTTGAAGGAAGAAGTCTTTTCAAGACCAGATATTGATTTGATTAAAGGAAGGGTTTC
>CANQWJ010000013.1 GCA_947627525.1 uncultured Bacilli bacterium | reverse complement strand
AATGGCTTCTCGTTCTCCAATTGGTAAAATAACACCTACTATACCAATTGGAGAACGAGAAGTCATTTGAATGGTATTATTGTTTTTATTAGTTACACCTGCTGGAATTAAATCACCATATAAATGCCTTGCTTTTTCCACAAAAGCAATACTCAAATCAATTAAATTATCAATTTCTTCTTGCGCATCAACAATATTTTTTCCCGTTTCATTAGTTAATAGTTTTGCTAAATCATAGCGTTCTTCTTTAACTAAATCTTTAAATTTTAAAATTATCTCACAACGCTCATTTATTGAAATACCATACCAATCTTTTCTTGATTCATCAGATATTTGTACTGCCTCATTTACATCATCAAAATTAGAATTGGGCACTGTATCAAGAACTACATGGCTATAAGGATTTTGGACTTCAATAACTTCATTACTAGAACTAGAACGCCAACTGTTACCAATTAGGTTTTTCATCTACTTCACCACCAAATACTTCTTATGTATTTACATCAACCTTATCCCATTTTTCATCAGTTAATAACCATTTTAAAGCACGATATCTTTCAACGACAACTTCTGAATTAATTTTTGGCTCTTCTCCTTCAATTTGAGCATCTACACAATACCAATTATAACGGTATGTCAAATCAGCTAAATCCAATATTTCTTCAACTGAACGAAAGTCACATTTTTGAACAAAATCATTATAACTATCACTTGAAGATATTATACTAGTAATTTCATCAGGATTAACAAGTGTATCAGGATAACTAATTTGTTCTAATAATCCTAAAGCCCATAAAAGAATAGCGCATCCTTCAAATTGCCAAGATATTTGAACCGCAACGTCACGATTTCCCTTTTCAAATAGGTCGCATTCTTCTTTAGTCATAATATCTTTAACATTGTATTTATCTAATAATTTGTTAAAGAACTTTTTAGATTCTTTGATATATTTTTTCTTTTTGTTAGAAACAATATCACTAGCATAGTTACAACAAATACATAAAGCAATTGCACGCTTAATAATCTCATCATAAGTTTTACCTACTATTTCATAACTACTTGGAAGAGGTGGTAATTCATCAATATAAGGTATACCTTGTTGTTGTAAGATATTAATACTATTCATCTTACGATTTAATGCTTCAATATTTGAACGATTATCTTCCCCAATCTCCACTGTCTTTAAGGCATGATCAGCAAAAGACATCATCTCAGTAACTGCAAGTCCTGAAACCGCAATCAAGTATTCTGAAACATAAACAACTTTATAGAATCTTCCATTGTCAAGAATAAATGTTTTTATAGAAATAGAGTCATTCTTTTCTTCTCGTTCATCAACAATTCTTGAATTACTAGACTGAACATTTTTATTCATCCAATCTTGTAACTTATTTTCATATTTTTCTTTTGTTTCACATTTAAAGATAAAGATACGATAATTTATGTCTTCACCATTTTGAATATCAAAAACGTTAAAATCACGTTCAACTTTTTCACCACTATTAACAGGGAATAAGAATCTAAAAGAGTTATGTCCATCAACATTATGAAAATATTCTAAAAACTCTATATTTTCATAATTAGGATTAGGTACTTCCTTTTCTTCTAAAGAAGGATCAGGTTTAGAAACCTTTTCTTGGCTTTCTCCTTCAGCAATTGGTGTTTCTACTGTAACAGGAACAACTACATTGTTTTCAACAACATCTTCTTGTGACAAAACAGGTTCTTCCTCTTCGCTTTCTGGAATTGGCATTTTTTCAGTAATATCCTTTTCGCGAATCTCCTTTAAAACGGGCATTATTTCATCCACATCTTCTTCTAAAGGGGCTTGGCCTTCTTCCTTTATTTCGATATTGTCTTCAAGTGGTGTTTCTTCCGAATAATCAAAAGAAACATATTCTTGAACCATGCGCACAATATTATCAAAAATGCCAAAGCCCTCACACTTATTAACATCTATATATAAATAAGAATGATCAAGTTTAACAGAGAAATATGAATCTGTTGTAATTTTTTGATATCCACAATCCATTGTCTCCAATTCTATCCAATTTTTCTCTAAAACAGAACTTATACTCTTTAGTAAGTCATCATTGACACTAACACTTCGATAATGATTATTTCTATCAATAAAGTATACTTCTTTATCAATAACACTCAACTTTGTCTTACCATTATTAACATATTTTAAATAAAATTCTGGCATCAAAATATTGCGATATTTGCATTCATTCTCAATTATTACTTCAGCTGGTCTTTGTGGAAGGATGATTTTAGTCATCGCTTCTTTATCATTAACCATTTTTACTTCTTTCGTATCAGATATGTCTTTATCAACATAAATTGGTGGATTAACTGGTTCATGGACCTCCAACGTATTTAATACACTATTAATTGTTTTAAAATTATTATCATTACTTAACTTTGACTTATCAAAATTCTTATTTTTTAAACTGACATTAATAATAAAATCAACCAACATTCCATTAATTACACAAAAAGTATTAATAAGTTTCTTGTTATCTTTTGATATTACCAATTGTTTAGCAAGTATATTTTTATAAGTAAGATTTTTTTCATATAAAAGTTGAAATGGTAAATCTTCTTTAGCAATATCTATTTTTTTAAATTCGGTTTCTGTACAAAAACCACTGAAAATGACTGAAAGATATGTAAATTTATCAACGACAAAGGTACATAAAGTGTTATTATTAATCCCTAAATCAAGATATGATGACTTTTTAACTTCCATCCAATTATCTGGAATAGAAAGAGAAAAACCAACGTTTTTATTACTGTATCGAACATTGTTAACTTTATTAGTCTCCTTTTTAGGTCTAGTATTCATCATACTCACCACCATTTCTAATTTCTTCTATTCCAAAATCTTCTGAATAAAGTGGATATTTAAGACTACCCAAACGATATTTTTCTTTCATGACACTCTCATATTCAATGAAAGTAGAATAATCTTTAATACCACGACGACACAATTTAGATATTAGCAAAGAAATATCTTCATCTGTGGCTCCTATCATAAATTCACGTTCTATTTTGTATTTATTCTCTTCACCAATAATTGGATTATGTTTGTATAACACAGATAAGTAATCTAAACACTTATCTAAATTTTCTTGTCCTATTTCATCTAAATCAGAAAACAAATTAGAAGTACTAAATAATCTCTTCAAATAATCAGAAAAATCTGTCTCTGTTAAACTATCATTCAATTGACAAGCAAATTCTTCAAGAAAAGGATCATTTGAAAAACAATTTAATGTTCCAAATATATATCTTGGATAATCTAACCATTTAGCATTTACTAAACCATTTATATAATTCAATTTCATAGAATAAGTCTTTTTACTATCATAAGTAGGGAAAACATTGTTTAATTCATTTGAACAATCAATATTATATTTAGTAATGTATTCTTCATAAAGAGTTGGTTCTTTTTCAATGATACGATATAATTCTTTTAATTTATCATATTCTTCTTTTTTCATGACAAAGTCAATAAATAACATTACTGATTTAGATAATTCATATTTTTCAATATTACCAAGGCTCTTATATGAAGGTGTCTTCGCAATCAAAGAAATTACTTTTAGATAATCAATATTACGAAGTTCAGTTTCAAAAGTTGATTTTTCCATTTTTAATGACCAGGACTCCATGGCTTCACTCTTATTAAGACGTAAACTAAATTCATTGTGTAGATCTAAAACAATATGATCTTGTTTCTTAACTTTACTACCTTCTTGATTAAGGATAGAAGATGCTGAAACGACAACTAAATCAACAATATTATTATCTAATTTAGAAACTTTTAATTTAAACTTTCCTAAATCGATTTCACTATTAGGAAGAAGTGTTATCTTATCCATTTCTATTTCTGGTATTTGAATGACGTCAAAATTAGAAGAAATTTCGTAATAAGGTAAATGTTCAACAACTAATTTAGCTGTTTCATTAAAATCAATTTGATAGTTATCAATACTACTATTCAAAGTTTTAATCATTAAATTAGTTAATTTCTTATTATCAGCTTTTTTTGATTTTACTTCAACTTTTTCATTTTTTTCTTTTTTAGAAGTATTTTTAACATCTTTTTCTTTTGTTTTTTGAGCACTTTTGAAGTTACTATCTATCTCATCAATTAAAGTGTTAGTCTCTTCTATTTTATTTAAAGCTTTTCTAACTGTATCAACTACTTCTTGATGATATTCTTCATCATCAATTTCCTTATTTTCTTTCTTTTCTTGTGGTGATGGAAATGTTATTTCTGTTTTTTCTAGACCAGTACTTAATCTTTCAAGTTGAACATCAATGTTCTTAATTGTCTCTTCATATTCTTGTGATACTTTTTCTTCTTCAGCAGTAGTAGTATTTTCTTTTTTACTATTAATGTCATTCACATCAAGAACTTCAATTTCATCATCTTTTAATAAATCAGCTAAGACAAAAGAACTCTTTCTCTCTTTTTGTGAAATAAACTCTTTATATAATAAATGCTCATAATCAAAACCGATATAATTCTTATTATTTCTAGTAAATAGAGGAATAAAAGACTTTATATCATTCTTATAATCAATTATTTCAGCATGTGATAACATATAAAAGTCATCAGCACTATCAAAAATAACACCATTAGTTGTATATGATACTAATCGTTTTAAGTCTTGAGGAAGAGAAGTGCCATATTTCTTTTCAATAGTATCAACATAATAATCATTTATTTTAATATTACTTTGATCGTTTAAAAAATCTTTTATGCTGACTTTAGTAATTTTTTTTCTGATTAATGATACTTTTTTATGATCATATTCTCTAACTGTTGAACCATTTTTCTCAATCTCAACATAACAATTACCATTTTCTTCAGTATTACTTATATCATTTAAAAGTTTCTCAACTTCTAATACTATAAATTCTGGAACGACTAAATCAGAAACACACTCATCATCAACAAAAACAAATGAATGTCTTTCTTTATTTAAATGTATTTCAGTTGTTTTACCTTTTTCTTCCATATGAATTTTCAATAAGAAACCACTACTATTGTTCATCATATGTGTCCTCCTTTTTATTCTTCCCCAATTATCAATAATATCATTATACAATAACTCAATTTATTTTTCCATAAAAAAGCAAAAAAAAGAACTATTTAAGTTCAATTTTTTATTTATAACCATTTTTAGCAATCTTAATATATTTTTCCATAACCTTTTTCATGTCACTAGGATAATAGATATTATTTTTAATGACTTTAGGGGGATTATTTGTGTCAATATATAGGAAATAATACCAAGCATAGACATCCGCAACAAACTCGCTCATATTTGTATAGGCATAATCGCGTAGAGGTCTCTTAGAAGCATTGACATATTTATTATAAAGATTTTCGAAATCACTAGTATCACTTAAAGCTGTACCATAAGCGGCCTTAAAGTAACTATCCCAACTATGTGTTAGTTCATGAACCATTGTTTGAATATAATATGTTGAATATTCATCTGGACATTTTAAATCGACATTACGGTAACCTATCGCTTTACCATAAGTCATTCCAGCATAACTTCCCCAAGTCTCCGTGAAGTTTGCTGTACCTGAAAAAGTTACCTTTGCAGCTCTAAAAATATATGGGGCTTTGTTATAGAGACGATCCATAAAATTATAGAAATTATTATAAACATTACTAGGACATCCATCATCTGTTTCCACAGCAGTATAACCATACTTTTTCGTTTTAACGATATTATAAGTTTTTTTGCGATAACGATTATCAACAATGGCATTTAATTCAATATTATCATAAAGATTAAGACTGATACTTGGAGAATAACCAACCGTTGAACTAGGATCAGAATTAATTGAAAAGAACTGAACCTCATTACCAGTACTATAAATGCATGGTAAAGAAATAGAACAACTTTTACTGGTATTATAAATATTACAAGTTTTTAAACAATATTCACCATTAAAATCACAATTATCTAAGTAATCAGCATTATTGACATTAAAGCGAGCACTAACCTTTTTAGATGTAATCGCATAATAATTAGTATTTTCCTTAATCGTCACCTTATCACCTTGCTTTATACTAGCACTAGTAGCATTCTTGTTAGTGCTCCATCCCAAAACATTCCAAGATGGGCGGGTAATATTTGGTGCGACCACAATACAACCATTACTATTGTTATAGAATGTGCAAGATAATGCTGAAGAAGAAATACTATCAGCACCATTTTCTTGGAATTTAGCACTTACTTTTTTAGATGTAATTGCATAATAAGTCGCATCTTTATCAACAGTTATTTTAGTATTCACAGAAATAATACTATCACGAGCACTAGAAGAAGTGTTCCATCCTAAAATGGTTGCTGAACTACGATATATTTGTGGTGTCGTAATTGTACATTCTTTGTCAGTATTATAAATGCTACACTTTTCTAAAGAACTGGATAAAGAGTCTACCCCATTCTTTTCAAAATGAATAGATATATCCTTTTTCGTAATTGCATAAAGAGTTTTATCACTATCAATTTCTATTTTACCATTAGGTCCATAGGTTGCTTTTTTAGAATTTTTATTAGTACTCCAACCAATAACCTCACTACCTTTTCGTTTAACACTAGGAAGCGTAACAAGGCAAGAAGTTTCACCATTACGAAGACGACATTCTTCTTTCGTTGAAGAAAGAGAATCAGCCCCATTTTTCTCAAATTTAACAACTAATGGTTTATAAGTCAAAGCATAAAAAGTGCTATCGTCATACAACTTTATTTTTGAGTTAGGACTGGCCATAATTGTATTACCATCTTTTTTCGTATTCCAACCAATTACTTTACCAGAAGAAAAACTAATTTTTGGCGTTGTTACATAACAATATTTATCATTATTATAAAGAGTACACTCTTTAGGAGTTTCACTAGTTTTGTCTTGGAAAGATGCAACTATTTTCTTCTCTGTTATCGCTTTTAAAAAAAGATTTTTATCAATAGTTATTTTTTCTCCTTGCTCATATTCAACACTATCATTACCAAAACCTAAGACTTTACCATCTTCTCTTATGATATTTGGAAGAGTAACAACACATGATTTAGTATTCGTACTACATACTAAGAAATCATTAGTAATCTCATCTGCTCCATTGCGATATAAAACGACACCAAATTGTTTTTGTTTTTTAAAATCACTATCTTTTATATTAATAGAAATACGCTCAGAAATATTACCTGCTTTATCTTTTATACGGACATAATAAGTTCCTTTTTTAGTAATAGTTAAAGTATCCTTTGAGTTAAAATCGCCATCATTCCAACTATAGGAACTAATACCTGATTCTTCATCTTTCGCAAGAACTCTTAAAACAATCTTATCGTTAGATGATACCTCTTTAATTATTTCACCAACAGGTGCAACTTCATCAATATTATTAATATCAAGTGGACGAACGGCTGTCTCATTGTCATATTCATCTTTAACAATGACGTCATAATGCCCATTTTCTTGAATTTTAAAAGTAGAAGAACTTTGCCAAGAAGCACCATTATCTATTGAATAGCTTGTAAGTTTATTAGAACTAGTTGCTAAGATATTAAGGTCAACATACTTATTAGTCCAACTAGATGGAACAACAGATAATGAATCAATAGAAATATTCTTTTCGTTATCAGATTTTTTTACTTTTATATAAAAATTATAAACAACATCATCAACCATTATTTTATGAATATAATTAGAATAATTAGATAAATCAATAACTTCATCACAACCAATTACTTCTTTCTTTTCAAAAGAACATTTAACTTTAATCTCACTATCACTAGTTAAAAGATAATAATCATAAATATCAGGGTCAAAATTAGGCAAAAAAGAATTATTTTCAAAAGAGATAGTAAGATTTTCATCTTGATTATTAAATTTATGGTATAAGAAAAGAATTATTCCAAAAAGTAGAATAACCAAAATAACTAAGGCACAAATAAAAATTAATCGTCTTTGAAAATGTTCTTTTTGATATTTCTTCATATTCATATCCTCAAAAAGATTATATCTAATTTTATATAAAATAACAATTAAAAAGAAATATAATAAGATCTTTTGACATTATATATTTCTTTTATTATTAAACATTTCTTTTAATTTTTCACCAGTGAAATAACCCTTCTTATAAAAATCAACAATTGGCATTTCTAAGTATTTATTACGATAACACAATTCCATAATGACAGGACCATTATAATTACATGCAACTAATTTAGTAATTATTTCATCCCAATTAATGGTTCCTTCAAATGGTATTAAGTGTTGATCACTAGAGGCATCATTGTCATGAAGATGAACCGCAAATATTTTATCTTTAAACTTCGAAAAATCAAAGTCATCTTTAAAGTAAGCATGAAAATGACCTATATCAAAACAAATACCAATATTATCACTTTTTATATTTTCGATGACATAATCGAGATACCCTTTTTTATGAACGTTTTCAAAAGCAATTTTAATTCCAACTTGTTCAGCATACGAAACTATTTCTCTTAATCTTGCTAGACCAATTTCATTGTACGGTTCCGCATCAAAACCACCTTCTAAATGCATAAAAACAAGACTTATTCCCATCTTTTTACAAGTATCAAAATCCTTTTTATAACGTGTGACTAAACTATCACCTAATGGTCCTTCAACCCATAAATTAGAGATACCATCATAACCTAAATGCGCCATCTTAACGTTTAAACCAATATCTTTAATATGTTGCATTTGTTCTTCTTGAGAAACTATCCAATCACGATTATACCACTGGACAAAAACTTCCTTAAAACCAGCTTCTTTGATAGCATCTATGGTTGTAATCGGATCAACATTTTGATTTGTATTACTAACAACAACTACTATATCGTCCATAATATACCTCTTTTCATCAGCAATAATAAAGTCCTTATCCAATAAGGACTATTTTTATTTTATTACAAATAATACTTTGATTAGTAAAGAAAACTTATTTAAAACAATAAAAAATAGAAATTTATATTTTAAAAAGTATGTGCTTGATTTAAATAAATTTTTACTTTATCAACTTTATTTGAATTTTCGTAATCTTTTAATGTCATTTTTTCTGTTACTGACTTCTTACTTGCTATATGATATATATCTTGTGAATATGATGTTCCTAATAGATTTCCAGTGGAATCATAAAATACGGCTATCAACTCTATTTCTTCTATTTCATTAGAGCCATTATTAGTAATAGTCACGATAGCATCTTTAGATGAATTAATATTATATTTCACTTTAACATCATTAGAGTGATTAATATATGATGTTCCATAATTCCAATTAACACTTACTTCATAATCAGCATTATCAAAACTCTCATATGATTCAAACTCACTAATAACAGTATATCCAGGTAAAACAGCATCATGTCCATCATTATCAGTATCTACTATAGCACCATTTTTAGAGAAATTAACATTTATTTCTAAATCAGGAATTGCAAAAGTATTATTATTGGTTACAAATGCAACATATTGTCCACTTAATGCTTTTTCAAACTTCACATCTATATTTGATAAGATATCACTTTCAGAAGCTGGCATATTATCTTGATATACATTTCCATCTGTTTCAATTTTAACTTTTTGGTTCTCTGACGGTTTGTCATTTAAACTTTTTTTACTATTGACACCGCAAGATGTAACTAATGTAATACATACAATTAATGATAGTATTTTTTTTAAATTTTTATTCATTTTGCCTCCTTTATCAAATTGAGTATATCAAATAACTAATAAAAAATAAAGATGCTATTAGATTTATAAATTATTTAATATATTATTATAGCATTCTTTTTTATCGTTTTGCCGACATCAGCAAAATGTTCACAAATCAAATTAACGCTTTTTCTCACAAGAAACTTTTGAACTATCAATTACATTATAAAAATATTTGACAATAAAATTTAAAATAATTGTTTAAACAAAAAAGTTCACAGCAAACTATGAACTCTATTTAAACCGTAATATACGATTTGTAATCCATATGGTGCAGGAGATGGGACTTGAACCCACACAGTATCACTACCAATGGTGTTTGAGACCATCGCGTCTACCATTCCGCCACTCCTGCTTTTTGTAACTTCAGTTACATAAGAGATTATAACATAATTATCTAGTGAAAAACAATATTTAATTATCACCTTTTATAATGGGAATCATTACTTTTTCCCAATCACTTAAAAATTTTCTTTGGCGACTATCAATATCTTTATTAAATTTTGTACGGGCTTGAACAACTTTTCCATCGCGTACTTCAACCGTGACTAAAGATTTATCTTTCGCATTTTTATCACGCATAAAATATATTTGACAATCATTTTCCCCAACTCTTTCACAATAAGTTCTTACACAATTTTGTTGTTGACTACTCTCATCAATCATACTACTTATACTATCAGCAGGAAAGATGATATATTCATCGTTTTCATATACATTTAAAGATAAAATATTAGATAAATTATGAATTTTTTGATCCAAATTAGGATTTTCAACAATCATTACTTCAGCAGAAACTCGATCATGCTCTTCATAAAAATTCTTAGGATATAGAACTTTCTTATCCTTTAAGTCAGCTCCGAGCATTATTAATCCATTAATGTAATCATAATAATCACTAATATATCTTCTTATATGATTTTCACTATCTTCTTGACTCTCTATATACTTTTTTAAATCTTCTAATTTTACATATTCTTTTAACACCTCAAATGCATATATGCCTTTAGAAATAAACTCTAATAAAGCAAGATCAGTTGTAGGATACATTTTCAATAAATCAAATTGTTCGCTAGTTATATCAATATCTTTCATAAATTTATAATACTTTTTATCAATGCCAAAAATGTCTTTAAAGTTTTTACCTTTACCAAAATTTATTTTAGAACAATCGATTGCCAAATTATATAGTTGCATTTTTATTAAGTATTCAAACTCTTTACAATAAATAGGATTATAAGTAATCGAAGATAAAGTAAAATCATTATCATTAAATTTATCTTTTAACTCCCAAATTTGACTATATTTATATAATGCTGATTTTTTTAATTCATCTAAATTATCAGTATATAAAAACTGATTAGAATTACTGGGAAAACAAAACTCAATATAAGTATTTGTAAATTTTTCTTCTACTTCAGGATTATTGAAGAACGCTTCTATTTGTGAATATTCTAAAGTATCACCATTAATTCTTTCATATAAATAATCTTTTTTTACATCATATATATTAGCAATCGAAAGAGTTGATTCTTTATATTTTAAAGGGGCTAGATGATCATAATTGAGTTGATTTTCAATATTATATAAAATGACTTCATCATCAACAACATCAAAAACATAAGTATAAAAACAAATATATTTCATATCACTGATATATTTTTGACTTAAATAAATAATATATTTTTTGTTTAAATTAGTATAACTTTTTTGACAATGTTCACAATAATGATTTACATCTAATTCTTTTAAACAATTAGAACAGTAATCTTTATACCCATATTCATCATTATAAGTACGAAATATTAATTCATTAGAAAGACTTGTTATATAGTCTTTTACTTTTTTAGGAATATCTGAAACATTTTGCCAATACTTTATCTTTTCATTAACTATTTCTTTAAAATCATCATCGTATACTAATTGTCGCATATCCTTCACCAAATTTATTTTACATTTTTTTAAATGAAAAAGATACTTATTAATTACATTTTTTCAATTATTTCTTTATTTTTTAATAGTCTTTCGTCATTTGGTTTCATTGCAAGAGCTTTATCGATGTAACGTAGAGCTAAATACTTTTCTTTTTGATGGTAATAACTCAAAGATAATAAATCATAAACTGTATAATCCCAACTAAATGTTTCATTGATATAACTTTTTTCATGGGTTGTGATATTTAAGGCCTTTAAACAATAATATTCAACATCTTTCCAATTATTCAAAAGATATTCTAAAATAGCTCTTTCAATAAAAGGATCACGTAAATAAGGGGTTTCATCGATTGCTTTATCAAGCCATAGACGAGCTTCATCATATCTCTTTAAGTTCTTATAACAACGAGAAATAAAACGCATAGAAGCACTTCTTTCATCTTTCCAAGTAGCACTAGGTAGCGAAAGATGATATATCAAAGTATCAATGGCTTCATTCCATTTTCCATAATACATGTATTCTCTTCCCAAATAATGAACATTGCGATCATTCTCTGGATTTTCTTTAACAGCTAACTCTAAAAGAGGTAAATAAGAAGATCTTGACTTATTTTGATCAGGATAATGATTAATAACGATATCATCGGTTACTAAAGTTTTCTCTTTACCATTAAATGATAAAATTTCATGAACTGGATTTACCCATTTAAAGCCTTGACGGGAATGGATCTTTTCCGAATAAAAAGTAACATCAGGATTATTATTTTCATCAAAATGCCAATTATAAATATAACGCAAACGATTTAAATCTTTTTGCCAAATTGCTTGTAGTTTATCATACCAACCATCTAAAATTACTTCATCTAAATCCATACATACACAAATGTCAACATCTTTACTCACTAAATCAAGCGAAATGTTTCTTGCGACATCAAAACGAAAAGGTTCGACTTTTTTCTCGTAAACTTTAACATTTTTTTCTTGTAATTTTTGAACTGTATCATCAATGGAACCGGTATCAACTACCACTATTTCATCAGCATCTTTTACTGATTCATACCATCTATCAACAAATTTAGATTCATTTTTACAAATGGCATAGACAGCTATTTTATATTTTCTTTTCATTATGCACCTCTCTATATGATATGAGTAGCAATAAAAAAAGATATCGCAAATTCGATATCAATCTTTCTTTAATCTATTAAATTTTTCCATTATTGAAGAATATCTCTTTTTTTCTTCTTCCTCTTCTAAATAATAAGTTCCATCTCTTTTAGAAATAATACTACCTTCCTTAGTACCAGTAGGTAATTCTTCTAAATTGATTTCTAACATCTTACCATTTTCTTCTTCACAAACAGCAATCTTTTCTTCAATGCGATCGACAGTTAATTTCAAAATATCACCTACCCATTAGTATCTGTTTTCATAATGCTCATTTTTATTTCACGACCATCACTACTAGCAAGAATTGTTCCCATTTCGTCAGTACGATAAACATTAATATTTCTCGTATTAAGTTTAGCAATAGTCTCCTTATGTGGATGATTATAACTATTATTTTTACCACAACTTATAATGGCATATTTACAATTAACTTTATCAAGGAAAATATCACTACTACTATATCTTGATCCATGATGTCCAACTTTTAAAACATCAGCATTAATACCATTTAACAATATCTTATTTTCTACTTCAACAGGAGCATCACCCATAAATAAGAAAGAATTATTACCAAAAGTCATCTTTAATACAATTGAAGAACTATTTAAATCATTAGTATTAGTTCCAGGAAAAATTACGGTTAAAGATGCTTCTCCCAAATTAAAAGTATCATTAATTTTAGGTGTTTCAAAACTTTTATTTTTCTTTTCAATAGCGTCCAATACATCTTCAAAAGTCTTAGTTGTCGTAATAGCATTAGGTAAATAAATATTTTCAACATCAAAAGAATTTATGACATTATCAAGTCCACCAATGTGATCTTCATGAGGGTGTGTTCCAACTACATACTTAAAATTTTTAATTCCTAGCTTTTTAAAATACTTAACTAATTTAGGCCCATCTTCGTTGTTTCCAGCATCAATTAACATATTTTCATTCTTATTTTGAATGAGAATGCTATCAGCTTGGCCAACATCTAAAAAATATACTTTCAAATCAGAATTAACTTCATTTATAGCAGGCTCTACTTCTTCTTTAATATTCAAATCTTCTTTAATACCATTTTTTATGGATGTGAAAAAGGCGTCGATTTTTCCACCATATACTTCAAAAATCGCAACTAAAACAACAATGGTAACACCAATAATACCATAGTTATTTTTCCTTCTTTTTTTCATTTTTACCACACCCTACTATAATAAGTATATCACGAAGAGTACTTTACACCAAGCATTTAATAAAAATTTTATAGTTGACACTTAAGGTACCTCCTTATTTACTAAATTGTATTTTATATGATAATATAAATTTGAGGGTATGTTTATGAATATTATAGAATTGCGTGAAAAACAAATTTACGATGTTGCGAAAAGTTTACTTAATGATTATGGACATCTTTTGTCAGGGGAAGATGTTGAAAAGATAAACTTAATTAGTGATGATAAAGATGATATTAAGGAAAGAGAGAAACTTTTAACACCAATTGTTAAAAAGATTTGGGATGAAGAATTAAAAAGTGGTAACTATATTGTTGTCTCTTGGAATAAGAGAGTTAATGCTCCTAGTCGTAATAATGTTACTTTTGCAACTCTAAGTACAAGAGATGATGTCATAAGTTTTTGTGATTCCGATGTTGGAATAGAATATGAAATAAGTTATGATGCTTTATTTGGAGCCTTACCAAAAGATGGAGCGACAATAATAGAAGATATTTCAAGAAAAGGTCCCTATACAATTGGGGAATTAGGTGATAAAGTAATCAATTCTTATAATGGAGCAACTAAATTGATAACTCCTAAACAATTATTGGATACGAGTCAAAATACCTATATGTCTAAACATAATGAATTAATTTTAAAT
>CANQWJ010000012.1 GCA_947627525.1 uncultured Bacilli bacterium | reverse complement strand
GAAAGTATTTATTATGATGATATCTATATTCAAGGTTTTTCAACTAGTATGCCTCACGATGTTCAAGATAAAATGGTTCATTCCCTTCCAGGACTTGAGAACGCCATCATTAATAAATATGCTTATGCGATTGAATATGATGCGATTGATTCTCTACAATTAAAACCAAGTTTAGAGACAAAAGTGATTGAAAATTTATTCACAGCTGGACAAATAAATGGAACTAGTGGTTATGAAGAAGCTGCTGGTCAAGGTCTAATTGCGGGTATCAATTCTTCTTTAAAAATAGATGGAAAAGATCCTTTAATATTAAAGCGTAATGAAGCATATATTGGTGTTTTAATTGATGATTTAGTTGTTAAAGGTGTAATTGATCCATATCGTCTTCTTACTTCACGTGCTGAATATCGTCTTCTTTTAAGACATGATAATGCTGATATTAGATTGCGTGAATATGGTCGTGAAATTGGTTTAATTAGTGATATAGAATATCGTAAATTTCAAAAGAAACTTGCTGATATAAAAGAACTAGAAGAAGAGTTGAAAAATAATAAAATAACTCCTAAAAAAGAGATAAATGAATATTTGAAATCTTTAAATTCCGCTGAATTATTAGATAGCATTACTCTTTATAATTTAGTAAAAAGACCAGAGATTTCCATAAATGATGTTATGAAATTCTTAGATAAAAATTATGAAGACGATGTTAAAGAACAAGTAGAAATAAGTATTAAATACGAAGGATATATCAAAAAAGCCAATAGCGAAGCTGAAAAAATGCTTGAATATGAAAATATTAAAATACCTGAAAATATTGATTATGACAAAGTTACTAATCTTGCTAGTGAAGCTCGTCAAAAATTATCAGAAGTACGTCCTATTTCCGTTGGCCAAGCTATGCGTATAAGTGGTGTTAATCCAAGTGATATCACAATGATTATGATGTATTTACGAAAGGGTAGTGCTAATGAATAAAGAAACTTTTATTTTAGAAGTAGAAAAGTTAGGAATAGAAGTTACACCTGATAAATTAGAAAAACTAGATCAATTTTATCAATTGTTAATCGAATGGAACCAAAAGATAAATTTAACGACAATTATTGAAGAAGAAAGTGTTTATTTAAAACATTTCTATGATAGTTTAACTATTTTTCAAGATTATGATTTAAATCAAAAGATAAAATTATGTGATGTTGGTAGTGGAGCTGGTTTTCCAGGAATTATTTTAAAAATATTCTTTCCTAATCTTGAAGTAACACTAATAGATTCTTTAAATAAAAGAATTGTCTACTTAAATGATGTCATTACGAAATTAAATTTAAAGAACATTGAAGCAGTTCATGCTCGTATGGAAGAATATAGTAGAATGCATGAAGAAGAGTTCGACATAATAACTGCTCGTGCTGTTGCTTCTTTAACCATTCTTTCAGAAATTTGTGTAAGATCTCTTAAAATAAATGGCTATCTTCTTTTTATGAAAGGTAATTGTGATGAAGAATTAGATAATGCTAAGACTAATTTTTCTAATTTATCTCTAAAAATAATAAATATTGATAAATTTCTTTTACCAATTGAAAAAAGTAATAGAACTATTATAAAAATGCAAAAGACAAATAAGACCGATAATAAATATCCAAGGCGATTTGATAAAATTAAATAACTATAAAAATAAAAAATCCATTGTAAAATGGGTTTTTATATTATATAATTTATATTAGAGTAAAAGGATAAACGGAGGGTTGATTATGGAAAATGAAGAAGTAGTCCAATTATATCTTGATGACATCATACCAAATAGATTTCAACCAAGGGAAATATTTAATGATCAAGCATTGAAAGAATTAGCTGTTTCAATAAGAGAACATGGCGTAATTCAACCTATAATTGTCAGAAAAATTGGTGATAAATATGAAATAATTGCTGGTGAGAGACGTTATAAAGCTTCAACGATGGCTGGACTAACAAAGATTCCCGCAATTGTTAAAAATTTAGATGATAAAGAAGCTTCTAAAGTAGCTTTGATAGAAAATCTACAAAGACGCGATTTAACACCAATTGAAGAAGCAAGAACATATCAAAAAATTCTTGATTTAGATGAAATGACTCAAGAAAATCTTGCTAAAACAATGGGAAAAAGTCAAGCATCTGTATCTAATAAATTACGTTTGCTATCGCTACCTGATGAAATTCAAGAAGCTTTGTTGAAAGAGCAAATTTCTGAAAGACATGCGCGTAGTTTATTAAATGTTCCTGATCGTAATCTTCAAGTTGATTTATTAAAAGAAATTATTAATAATAAAATGACTGTTCGTGAGTTAGATAGTAAAATTAAACAATTAGTAGGTGATAACCAAACTAGCCAACCAGTTAATGAAAATAATGGTAGTAGTGAATTGTTTGGTCCAGCACCTCAGCCTCAACCAGAAACTCCAGCACCTATATCTAATACTTCAAATGAAGTTGAGAGTTTATTTGGAACGACGACTCCACCAACTCAAGTACCAGCATCAGAATCATTATTTGGTGGTTCTTCAAATGCTCCTACTGAACCAGAATCTTTATTTGGTTCTTCTACGCCAACTAGTGAGACTAACACTATGAATTCTACTAATAATGATGTAGAAGTAATTAATAATAATGGAGGAGTTGATAGTAATATGAATGAAAATGGTTTATTTGGAAATACAACTCCACCAAGTGCTAGTGAGTTCTTTCCTCAAAATAATGAATCTACACCAAGTTCTAACGACAGTTTATTTGGAGGTAGTGATCCAACAACTGTTGATATAAATAAAATTCGTGAGCGTTCTGTTGATATTGGTTCTAATGTTCCAGTTGTTGAAGAAAAGAGTGAAAGTGATATTGACAACTTATTAAAGACGAGTGGTAAACCAACATTTGATGCTAATCGTTTTGTTCCAAATGCTACAGATAATGCTATTGAAAAAACAGAAGATGGTAATGAAGTTATTGGCAATGGTCTTTTAGCTGGAATGCCTGTTATCAAACCAGTTGATACTCCACCAAAAATTAACTTAGATGGTATGGAAAGTGATTTAACACCTGATAATAATGATTCACCTAGTGATTTATTTGGACAACCTACACCTACTATGAATAACGATTTACCAACTCCAAGTAACATTAATCAAGGATTAGTTAATGATAGTCCAATAGCACCAAGTCAATATTCACAACCAACTTATGACATACCTAGTCAAAATTATGCTGCACCACAAAATGATATCAACTTAGCTGTTAGTGAAGTTAAGAACTTAATAAATACATATCAAGGAAAAGGGTACAGAGTAACTGTTGAAGAATTAAATCTTGATAATCAAGTTCAATTAATTGTAAAATTTGATAAAAATTAAAGACAGAACTTCTGTCTTTTTTTTCTAAAAACTATTTTCTTATATTCCTTTTTTTGTTAGAATATATATAGTTACATTTAGAAGGTGATAAGGATGGGAAAGATAATATCATTAGTTAATCAAAAAGGTGGCGTAGGAAAGACAACAACAAGTATTAATCTTTCGGCATCACTCGCTGTATTAGGGAAAAAAGTATTATTAATCGATTTAGATCCTCAAGGAAATGCAACGACAGGAATTGGGTTTAATAAAGGTGATATAGACAATAGTATTTATGACGTTTTAATTGGAAAATGTCCTATTGAAAAAGCTATTTTAGAGAGCAAATATAAAAGATTATATGTTGTTCCTTCAACGATTAATCTAGCGGGAATTGATATTGAATTTATGGAAAAGAGTAATGAAGACCCATCTTTTTCAAGAGGAGGACAATTAAAGAATAGATTGACTTCTATAAAACAAGATTTTGACTACATCATAATGGATTGTCCACCATCATTAGGATTGATAACAACCAATGCTTTGACAGCGTCTGATTCCGTTATTATTCCTGTTCAATGTGAATTTTTTGCTTTACAAGGAATAATGCAATTATTAAATAGTATTGTTTTAGCACAAAAGAATTTGAATCCTAATTTGGATATTGAAGGAGTTCTCTTAACGATGTTAGATTCACGTACTAATTTAGGATTTGAAGTTGTTGACGATGTAAGAAAATTCTTTAAAGAGCGTGTTTATAACACGATAATTCCAAGATTGATTAGACTTACAGAAGCACCATCACATGGAAAACCAATTGTTGCTTACGATCCAAAGAGTAAAGGGACTGAGGCTTATTTGAATTTAGCAAAGGAAGTGATTGAGCGAAATGGACACAAATAAAAGAAGAGCCCTAGGAAAGGGACTTGAAGAATTATTTAATAATGAACAAATTGATTTCAATAAAATGGAAGAAAAAATTGTTGCTTCAACACCAAAAGAAGAAATTGTTGAAGTAAACATTAATGAACTTCGTAGTAATCCATATCAACCACGAAAAATTTTTGATGAAGAAAAATTACAAGAATTAGCTTCATCTATTAAGGAGCATGGTGTCTTCCAACCAATTATCATTAAAAAGAGTATTAAAGGTTATGAAATAATTGCTGGTGAAAGACGTGTAAAAGCTTGCGAAAGAGCTGGACTTACAACTATTCCTGCTATAATTCGTAATTTTGATGATACTGATATGATGGAAATTGCTCTATTAGAAAATCTTCAAAGAGAGAACTTAACTTCTATTGAAGAAGCTAATGCCTATAAGAAATTACTAGATAATCTTGCTTTAACGCAAGATGAACTAGCTAAGAAATTAGGAAAGAGTCGTAGTCATATTACCAATATGTTAGGATTACTAAATCTTCCTGATGAAGTAAAGAACTTAATTAATGAGAATAAGATTTCAATGAGTCATGCTCGTGTATTGAGCAAACTTGAAGATAAAGAAAAGATTGATGAATTTGTTCAAAAAATATTAGAAGAAGACATTAGTGTTCGTGATATTGAAGAATTATCACGTCAAGGTGAAGTTGAGAAAAAACATAAAGTAAATCGTAAACCTGTTGAAAATGAATTTAGTCATCTAGAAGATGAACTATCTGAAAAACTAGGAACAAGAGTAAAGGTAAAGAAAAATAGAGTTGAAATAAACTTTACTAATGTTAATGATTTAAATAGAATTCTTGAAATAATGAATTTAAACGATTAGAGGTAAATATGAAATTTATTAATTTTTTGATTAATCCTAAAATATATTTGCCAGTTATTTATATAATTATTGGTATTATTTCTTTTGCTTTGATTAGAAAAATAATAGTTACTGTTTTTAAACAAAGAAAGAGATTAAGTGTTAAAAATAATAAAAAGTATAATACATTAATGCAAGTCATTATTGACTGTATTAAAATTATAATTATTTTTCTTGTAGTTTTATCAATACTAAGTTTATATGGTATTGATGTTAAAGCTGCCCTTGCCGGATTAGGAATTATATCCGTTTTAATTGGTCTTGCTTTTCAAGATTTATTTAAAGATGTCATTGTCGGTTTTTCAATAATTGTAGAAGATTACTTTTCGGTTGGCGACACTATTGAAGTAGCGGGCTTTAAAGGAGAAGTTCTCCATATTGGTATTAAGAGTACAAAAATTAAAAGATTTGATGGACCAGTAATGATCATTTCTAATCGTAATATCGATAAAGTTATTAATTATACCACTACCAATTCTTTGGCTATTGTTGAAATACCAGTTGCTTATGAAGAGAATATCGAAGAAGTTGAAAAAGTTCTTAATAATCTATTTAAAAAGTTATCTAAAGAATTAGAACATCTTCAAGAAGATATTCAAATTTGGGGTGTTGAAGAATTAGGCGATTCCGCTGTTGTCATTAAAGTTGCAGTTAAGACCGATTCTCTTGAACAATTTGATATTCAAAGAAAAATTCGTAAAGCCGTAAAACAAGAATTTGATAAAAAAGGAATTAAGATACCTTATACCCAAATTGAGGTGCATAATGGAAAATAAAGAATATAATTTAGGTACTATTGTCGAAATGAAAAAAGGGCATCCTTGTGGTGCTAACGAATGGGAAATTGTACGTCTAGGAGCTGACATAAAAATAAAATGTGTTAATTGTGGACGTATAGTTATGCTTCCTAGAATAGAATTTAATAAGAAAATAAAGAAAATATTAAAGTAGGAGTGCTTATGAACGAAAAGAGAAAAAGAAAATTAAAAAAGATTAATTTTCATCCAACGACAACTTTTATTTTATTGACAATATTATTGGTATTTTTAAGTTGGATTTTAGCAAAAATAAATTTTCAATCATCATATAGTATTATTGATCCAAATACTTTTGAATTGACAACCGAAATAGTTAGAGTTAATAATTTGTTTAGTGCTGAAGGTTTTAAATTTATAGTAGGTGGTGCTGTTAGCAATTTTGCATCATTCTCATCATTTATTAATTTAATGGTTGCATTAATTGGTTTATCAGTTGCGCATGCATCAGGATTTATCAAAGCTTTTATTAGAAAGAATACATTAAAATTAAATAATAAGTTTATAACTTTTTTAATTATTGCTTTAGGTATTTTTTCTAGTATTGTAAACGATGTTGGATTTGTTGTTTTAATACCGTTGGCGGCTCTTATTTTTGTTGCTAATAAAAGAAATCCTTTACTTGGAATAACAGCGGCTTTCTGTGGTGTTGCTTTTGGAAATGCTATATCCTTCTTTACTGGTAGCTTAGATGTTAATTTAGTAAGACAAACAGAACTTGCATCTCACATGATTGATTCTAGTTACCATGTAGCCCTTTTATCAAATATATTTATTATGGTTGTAACAGCTATAGTTTTAGCTATTGTTGGAATGATTGCTATTGAAACTATGGTAGCTAAACGTATTGGTAAATATAAAAATGGCGAAGAAATAGAAAATACAATGGAATTAACTGATTTAGTTTCTCTAGACGATAAAGAAAAAGTTGAAATGGAATTTAATAATAAAAAAGGACTTCGTAATGCTTATATTGTTGCCATAATAATGATATTACTTTTTATTTATATGATAATTCCAGGATTACCACATTCAGGATTATTACTTGATATGCAAGAAAAGACTTATGTAAATCAATTATTTGGATCTAATTCTTATTTCCAATCAGGATTTACTTATCTTGTATCAATTCTTTTTATAGCTGTTGGTATTGCTTATGCATTAGGAGCTAAAACTATTAAAAATGATAAAGAATTGATTGAAAAAGTATCTGTTTTCTTTAAAGATATTGGTGGTCTAGTTGTAACAATTTTCTTCTTTGTTCAATTTATCGCCGTATTTAGAAAAAGTAACATAGGTGTAGTACTTGCTTGTACAGGAGTTAATTTATTGAGTAGATTATCAACTAGTGGTATAGTTCTAATTATTTTAGCACTCATCATTATGGCTCTTGCGGGGATATTCTTACCTACAGCTACAAGTAAATGGACTATCTTCTCGCCAGTCGTTGTTCCACTTATGATGCAATCAAATATTTCTCCTGAATTTGCTCAATTTGTTTTACGAGCTGCTGATTCAATGACAAAGGGAATAACACCATTCCTTGCTTATTTCATTATCTATTTAGGATATTTAAATATTTATAATAATCATAAAGAACCAATAACAATTCGCAAAGCACTATCATTTGTAATGCCATATTTCTTACTTGTATCAGTTGCGTGGTTTGTTATTGTAATTGGTTGGTATATCATTGGACTACCATTAGGCCCAAATGTTTTCCCAACTCTTTAAACAACTTAAAAAGTTGTTTTTTTTATATAAAAAAGAAAGGCCATTTAGAAAAAATAAAAAAATATAATGAAAATATTATGTCAAAACAAATAATCATAATAATATCTAAAATTTTAATAGATAAAAAGGATAAAAACAATATGTATATTCCATCTCAAAAGATTTTCAAACTTTAATAAATTTTAAGAGTCAATGATATTTATAATAACAAAAACTTGGAACAAGATATAAGCATAAATTTTTTAATTTTTGCCACAATAATTATGAACATTTTTAAAAGTTTTTTTAAATTTGTTTGTTTTTATCCATTATAGTTAATCACTTTATGGGTATCAACTTCTATTATACCTTATAAAAGAATTGCAAACATGGCAATTTAAAGGAGTTAAGAAAAAGATAAATTAATCATAATTTTTCAAGAATTAATATTTTTTTAAATTTAGCTTTTTCTTTTTATTAATTAATAAAAAATCGTAGAATACTTAATATTCTACGACAATCTTCTACTCTAATTATAATTATAATACAAAGATTGTAAAAAAACAATAAACTTCTATTATGTTGAAAAAAGAATAAGCAATTAAAATTTATAAGAAAGGAGCATTTATGTTATTCTTTAAAAATAAAAAAATATTATATTCAAAAGTCTTATCTGATTGGCTATTAATAAAAAAAGATAAGATAAAAGAACAAAGTTATATAAAATATAAAAATTTGATAGAAATAAATATCGTTAAATCACTTGGTCAAGTAGAATTTAAATGTTTAAACGAATCAAAAATTAACAATTTTTTTAATAGTGATACAATAAGTAAATTATCATTATCAACGCAACGAACTTTAATATATATAATTAAAAGTTCAATTCAATATGGTGTTCTTACTGGTCTACGTAATCCTTCAAATAATATTGATATTAAAATAAAAAAGCCAAAAGCAAAAATTACATATTTAACTCAAAAAGAACAAACAATTCTTGAAAGTTATTTAAGGAATCAAGAAGATATAAGAGATTTAGGAATATTAATCTGTTTATATACAGGAATTAGATTAGGTGAAATATGTGGACTAAAGTGGCAAGATATAGATTTTGTCAATCAATCTATATCTATCAATAGAACAGTTCAAAGAATTAAAAATAGTGATGTTAATGCCACTTCAAAAACCAAGAAAATTATTTCTTCACCTAAAAGCGATTCATCTAAAAGAACCATTCCAATACCAAAGTTTTTACTTGATTTAATATATAAATTTAAATCAAGTGATGAAAACTATATTTTGACTAATTCATCTTCTTTTAAAGATACTCGTGTATATGAAAAATACTTAGAGAACGTTTTGAAAAGATGTGGTATTAGAAACTTGAATTTCCATACTTTGAGACATACTTTTGCGACTAGAAGTATTGAATCAGGTATGGATATTAAAACATTAAGTGAAATATTAGGGCATTCTTCTTATCACATAACATTAGATGTGTATGTGCATTCGACCATAGAACAAAAAAGAAGCTGTATTGATAATTTAGTTAACTATATTAGTTCTGTCGTAGAATATTAAGTATTATACGATAAATTGTGAAGGGAGAGTACAATGAAAACTAAAGTGTTGATTGGTGGTTTGACTATGCTTATTCTTATCTTATCAGTTATTGCAGGAATGTCAATTGCTTATGCAACTATTACTAGTCGTTTAGATATAAATGGCTATGCGACAATGAATAGTGGAAATTGGAGTGTTCATTTTGCAAATTTGCACAAAGTTAATCTTATTGGGGAAGCAAGTGAGAAAGTTACTCCAAAATTACAAGATGGATTGACAAGTATAAGTAATTTTGATCTTGATTTCTACCAAACTGGTGATGGTGCAGTCTACACCTTTGATGTTGTAAATGATGGTGGATTAGATGCCTATATAAGTTCAATAACGATACCAAAGCCTATATGTAATAGTAGTGTTTTCAATGATTACACTAATAGCAAATTAGTTTGTGATAACTTAGTATACAATTTATCTTATAGTGATGGTAGTAGTGTTAATATTAATGATACTTTGGCAAGAGGCACAACAAAAGCACTAAAACTAACACTTAAATATTCTGGTAATTTAATCCCAACAAATCCTGTTGAAATATCAGGACTTGGAATAACGATGATCTACTCACAAAAATAGAATGGAGGTAAAAAATGGAAAAGAAAAAAACAATGGGAATACTTGTAGCAATGATTTTAATATTGGTAGTAGTGTCAGTTGTTGGTATAACTTATGCAGCATTTACACAAGAATTAACAATAAATGGAAGTGCAACAGTAAATAAATCATCATGGAAGATTCAATTTCAAGACTTGCAGTCTGCAATTACAACAGGAACCGCGAAAGAACTAACAGCACCAACTATTGATAGTGGAGACACAAAAATAGGAACATATGCAGTAACATTGACAACACCAGGAGATTCAATTTCTTATAAAGTAACAGTTAAAAATGCTGGAACTTTTAATGCAAAATTAAGTTCAATAACTGTTCCAAAACCAACTTGTGAAAGTAGTGCAGCAAGTGCAGAAGATGATAAAAAAAATGTATGTGAGCATTTGGAATATCAATTAACTTACGCAGAAGGAGGAGCGATTAATATAAATGACGAACTTAATGCAGGAGCAACAAGAGAATTAAAGTTAACATTAAAATATAAAGAAGACATAACTGCTGAAGAATTACCAAAAGATGATGTAACAATAACTAACCTACAAGTAACTTTAATATATGCTCAAGCTCCAACAACATTTGACTAAAAAAGATTATTTATAAAAAAAACATAGTATAAAAGTAATCTCATTTAATTTTTTATTATGTTTTTTACAAAGATATTTAATGTGAGGTGATTTTTTGAAAAGAATTGAAAAAGAAATGATTATTTTTGAATTAATAACCATTTTATTCTTAATATTAAATATTTTTGTCAAGAACATATTTATTGGAAACAAAGTAATATTTCCCATTGGGATATTATTATTTTTTTCAATAGTACTATTTGGTTTTGAAAGAGTAAAAATAATTAATAAAGATAAAAAGAGAATAATTACTGTTATTATCTTTTACACAGTAGCATTTTTAATAATAATATATGGACTGGGTCTCTTTACAGGTTATGTTAAGTCGCCATATAGTTTTACTTTTACAAATATTATTAAAAACACATTTCCTGTTATATTTCTGTTAATACTATTAGAATTATTTAGATATAACTTGTGTCATAAAAGTAATAAAAATAAAAAAATATATTTTATGATGTTAATCATTTTTACAGCCTTAGACTTATCAATTGCCATTCCTTCTTATGATATAAAAGACTATGAAGAAATATTAAAAATGTTAACATTAGTTGTTTTGCCTAGTATTACTAAAAATGTAATGTTAATAGATTTCTCATATAGGTATGGATATTTACCACCAATAATTTATCAATTAATAATGAATTTATATATATATTTATTACCTATTTATCCAAATCTAAGTATTTACTTAGAGTCCGTAATAACGTTTCTACTTCCATTGATTATAAAATATATAATAGATAATACATTAACTAAAGAGAAGAAAGTTACGATTGAAAGAAAGAAGACAAAAAAAGTATTATCCAATGTTTGTATAGGGACATGTGTTTTATTAATTGTTGTAATAGTAGCCTTATATAGCAATATTTTCTCTTATTGGATTGCCGTTGTTGGTTCTGGTAGCATGAGTCCAACAATACAAGTAGGAGATGCGATAATTGTCGATAAAACAATAAAAAATCATTTAGAAAATTTAAAAGTAGGAGACATTCTTGTCTTTCGAATTAAAGATTCAATATATACGCATCGTATCGTTGATATCAAAGAAGAAAATAGTACTTATCTAATATCAACTAAAGGAGATCGAGAAGGACAAGTTATAGACAACTGGACTGTCAAAAACGATGACATTGTTGGGGTTGTAAGATTTAAAGTTTCATACATAGGTTATCCAACAGTCTTGTTAAATAGATTTATAAAGGAGAATAAGAAATGAAAAAAGAAATTCAATATTTTAGTACTGATAAAATGTATACATTAAATGACAAAAATAAAAAGATACCAATTACCAAACTAATATTTTATGTAATCTTATTAATATCAATTATAGTTTTTAGCATGGGAATAATCGAATTAATAAAAACATTTACAGGAAGTAGAAAAGACAATGTAGTAGCATATAGCGAGAATGGAAAAGCTGATTATACTGTTTATTTAAAAGAAAATTCTTATTACAATACAAAATATTTAAATAGTGGAATGCAGTATGTTGCTAGTCTTATAAATACGATTAATGCTGATTTTAAATATGAACTTCATTCTGATAAAAATATTAATTTTGATTATAAATATAAAATAATAGGAACTCTACAAATCTTTAATAAGACTGATCCAAGTAAGGTTTTATACACTAAAGATAATGTTTTATTAGATGAGGTTAAAAATAGTAGTGCTTCTAATAATTTAGTTATTAATGAAAATGTTAATATTGATTATGAAGAATATAACAACTACGTTAACTCTTATAAAAGAGAGTATGGCTTAACAGTTGATAGTCGCCTCATCATTACAATGAATATTGATGTTGATGGAGAATATTCAGATGATGTAGAAAAAATCGATAAGTCTAATAAATTACAAATAACAGTACCTCTTAGTGAACAAACTTTAGATATAACAATAGATACTGCCAATATTGATAATAGTAGTAACTTATCATCAAAAAATGGTAGTAGAATTGATTTTTCTAAAATGCTTTTAGGAGTTGTTTTAGTATTTATTTCTGGAATAGGTTTTATTGGAAGTAAAAAGATTTATGAAAAATATAAAATAGGAAATATCTATACAATAACTTTAAATAAAATATTAAAAGATTATGATCAATTAATTGTTAATGGAACAGTTTCCATTAAAGAAGATAAATATACTAATATTGTTTATCCTGAAAGCTTTGAAGAAATGGTCGATGCATCAATTAATCTTCAAATACCAATTTTATATTATGATGTTATTCCAGGTGAGAAATCTTTCTTTATCATGACAAATAATGATACATTATATAAATTCCGTTTAACGAAAGCATATTTAGAAAAAGAAATGTATAGACAAAATTCCCACCATAGTGAGCCACCAGTAAATAGCGATAATCAAAATGAAGAAGAAATTATTTAGTAGTCAAAATTAAAATATAAAATAAAGGAGTGTAAAGATGAACATATTACAATTAAAAAAAGTACATATTTTCTCATTACTATTATTAGTTATATGCTCAATGACTGTAGTGTGTTCATCGTTTGACGAAGAAATGATGATAACTGGTGATGCTGTAATAAGAATAGATGAAGATGTACGAATTATTGATTTACAAATGAATAGTAGTTTAAATAGTGGTTTTGAAACTTATAATTGTAGCTATTCAAAAAATACGACAGCGATGTATATTACGTTATCCCAGTTAGATTCAACTATTACCTATAAGGTAACTGTTCAAAATAAAACAGATTATGTTTATATAATTAGTAATTTAAAAGCAGATATAAATAATACTAACATTACTTATACAATTGATGATTATAAAGTAGGAGAGGGAATGTCTTCAAAAGATAATGTTGAATTCTATATAACTTTTAAATATAAAGATACTATTAAAGTATTGCCAAGTGACAAAACAGCTATTGTCTACATGTATTACACTTTTGAAAGACCTTATGCGGCTATATTATCTTATGATAATAAAAAAAGTGGATCTAAATGTACAGATGTGCAATGCGCTCTTGATGATTTGTATAGTATTTTAAAATAATATAAGTAAGAAAGGAGTAAAAAATGGTTAAGAAAATTAAAGATAATTATAAGTTAATTATAGGAATATTTATTGGTTTAGCTATTTCAATAACTAGTGTTTATGCTGCAACTACTGTAATTAAAAGTATTGATGTCATATATGATAATAGTACTAGTGGCGGATCATCAATAAATGTTCAGGGTTCAATTGATGAATTGTATGAAAGAAGTGGATTGCTAAAAGAAAAATGGAAAGATCCAATTTTGAATGGAGCAGATCCAGAGTTAGATAATAAATTGATACCTGTTACAATAGATAATGATGGAACTGTTCATTATGCTAGTCTTTATACAAAATGGTATAATTATTCAGAAAAAAGATGGGCAAATGCTGTTATATTAGTAAATGAGCCTAGTAAATTATATAAAACAGGTGATAAGATTGCTGAAAGTGATATCCAAAGTTATTTTGTATGGATACCAAGATATAAGTATAAACTATGGAACTTAGGTGATTATGATTCTGCTACAAAAATGGAGGATATTGTTGATGATGGTCTAGATAATGCTACTTCAGCTAGAACATTATTTGGTAATGCTAAAATAATTAATATTATTTTTGAAACAAAAACAATAGGAAAATCTGCAGGAACTGAAATTGGTGATTATTTAACACATCCGGCTTTTACTCTTGGTTCAACAGAATTAAATGGTCTATGGGTAGGAAAATTTGAAACTGGTTATAATCAAAACAGTGATGTAACAAAACCAATAACTTCAACTAGTGACTGGACAATAGAGAAAGCACAAGTTAATGATGTTAAAAGTAGTAATATTATTATAAAACCGAATGTATATTCATGGCGCAGTATAACAGTTGGTAATATATTTAAAAATGCTTATAATTATCAAAGAAATTTAGAGTCCCATATGATAAAAAATATTGAGTGGGGAGCAGTTGCTTATTTATCACATTCTGTATATGGTATTGGTAATGAAATAAATACTAATAATAATATTTCATATTTAACAGGCTATTCTTCAGCTGCTGATGCTAATCAAAATACTTTTCCTGGTACTTATGGAACTGATAAGACGATAACCCAACCATATAATACACCTACAGGATACCTTGCTAGTACGACGGGAAATATTACTGGAATATACGATATAGCTGGCGGTACTTATGAATATGTAGCAGCATACTTAGAGAATCAAGTTGCTTATAGTGGTTTAACTTTAGAGGAAGTTCAAAAAACATATAGAGATTATTTTGATGTTTATAAGGGTGACGATGACGGACCAATAAATAATAGATTTGTTTTAGG
>CANQWJ010000011.1 GCA_947627525.1 uncultured Bacilli bacterium | reverse complement strand
CTTGTTACTTGTGTGCTAAAATGCGTCGTGGATGCTTATATAGTAAAGCTCAAGAACTTGGATGTAATAAAATTGCTTTAGGGCATCACTTTGATGATGTCATTGAAACGACTCTTCTTTCAATGTTCTATGGTTCAGAAGTAAAAACGATGATGCCTAAACTACATAGTGATAACTTTGAAGGCATTGAACTAATAAGACCATTATATTTAGTTAGAGAAGACGCTATTATATCTTGGCGTAATACTAATGAATTAAATTTTCTTAATTGTGCTTGCCGTTTTACGGAAAAGAGCAATAGTGAAAACATAAGTAAGAGAAAAGAGATAAAAGAACTAATTAAAAACTTAAAGAAAGTAAATAAAGATATTGACTATAATATTTTTAAAGCTCTTGATAATGTTAACTTAAACTGTGTTTTAGGAACAAAAAAGAATGGTGAATATAAAAGTTTTCTTGAAGAATATGATAATAAAAAATAATTTATAATTTTTAAGCAGGTCTTTATAACTTGCTTTTTTGTTACAAAACTGTAAGGTTAAATGTTATTGTTTCATGATATGATAATATTAGAAAAGTGGTGAATATATGAGTAAGATTATGATTGTTGATGATGATGAAGCAATAAGTTCTGAATTAAAAGAATTACTTCAAAATAATGGTTATGAAGTTATTCTTCCTCAAGACTTTAATAATATTTTAGAAAAGATTTTGAAGATTTCTCCAGATTTATTGTTATTAGATATTAATCTTCCTTTTGTTAATGGTGAACTACTTCTTCAAAATTTAAGAAAAACTTCTAATATACCAGTTATTATGGTAACAAGTAAGAATAATGAAACAGATGAAGCATTATCTATTTCTTATGGTGCTGATGACTACATAACAAAACCATATAATCCTAATATTTTACTTTTAAGAATTGGTGCTGTTTTAAAAAGAAGTAGTATTAATTATAATAATAACACGACTATTACTTATAAAGAATTGAAGTTTGATACTCAAAAAGGAAGTATTAAAAGAGATAATACCGAAATTATTTTAACTAAGAATGAAATGATTATTTTTTCTTATTTAGTAACTCATCAAAAAAGAATAGTTACAAGAGATGAGTTAATGACAGCACTATGGGATAATACCGAATATGTCAATGATAATACTTTAACAGTAAACATTAGTCGTTTAAGAAATAAGTTAAAAGAAGTAGGGTATATTGATGTTTTAGCGACGAGAAAGGGTCAAGGTTATATTTTATTATGAAATTTAAAAACTATTTAAAAGACAAATTATATTTTATCATCATTTCTTTAATTAGCTATATTCTCATCTTTTTACTTCTTTTATCTTTTAAAGTTGATAAATCATTAATTGTAGTCGTTTCTATTCTCTTATTAGTTACTTATTCTTTACTGTTATTAATCGATTATTTTCGTAAACAGAAATATTATACGGATCTTTTAAAAAACATCGATAATCTCGATAAAGCATATCTCGTTTTAGAGACTTTAAATAAACCAGAGTTTTATGAAGGAGAACTATTATATAATGCTTTGTACGCTATTAATAAGTCAATGCTTGAAAATATTCGTCTTCAAGAAGAACAAATACTCGATTATAAAGAATATGTTGAAATGTGGATACATGAAGTTAAAAGACCACTTGCTAGTCTTGTCTTAACTCTCAATAATAAACAAAAATTATTAGATCGTAAAACTAAAAATATTTTAAAACAATTAGAAGATAGAATTGATCAAGTCTTATATTATGTTCGTTCAGAAAATGCGGAGAAAGATTATTTAATAAAAGAAGTAGATCTATCTAAAATAATTAAAAATGTTGGTATTAAAAACATGGATGATTTACTTGATAATAAAATTTCTTTTAAAGTCGATGATATAAACTATAAAGTATATACTGATTCTAAATGGTTAGAGTTTATTTTAAATCAAATTATAAATAATAGTATTAAGTATAAAAGAAATATATCTAATTCTTATATTAAGATTTATGTTGAATATAATGCTAAAACAACTACTTTAATAATTGAAGATAATGGTGTAGGAATACCTTCTACAGATATAAAACAAGTCTTTGATAGGACTTTTACAGGATCTAATGGTAGAAAAGGAACTAATTCAACAGGAATGGGATTATATATTGCGAAAAACTTATGTAAAAAATTAGGACATAAAATAGAGATTGAATCTTTAGAAAATAAATATACAAGAGTTTATATAACTTTTGCTAATAATAAATATTATGATGTTTTAAAGTAATATTACAAAAATGTCATATTTAGTAATATTAGACGAACGACAAAGAAACTATTTTTAGATATGATGGTTTCTGAAAGGAGAAAATTATATGGAAAATATTTTAAAAGTTGAAAAAATAGAGAAATATTATGGTAGTCGTTCATCTTTAACAAAGGCAATTGATAATTTGTCATTTGAAGTAGAAAAGGGTGAATTTGTTGCTATTATGGGTTCATCTGGTAGTGGTAAAACAACCCTTTTAAATTGTATTTCAACGATTGATAGAGTGACAAGTGGTCATATTTTTGTTGATGATATTGATATTACTAAATTAAAAGGGAATGAACTTAATAAGTTTCGAAGAGAAAAATTAGGTTTTATCTTTCAAGACTTTAATTTGTTAGATACTTTAACAGCTTATGAAAATATTGCGCTTGCTCTATCTATTCAAAATGTGACTTCACAAGAAATAGAGAGAAAGGTAAAAAAAGTTAGTGAAGAACTTGATATTAAGGATGTTTTAAATAAATATCCATATCAAATGAGTGGTGGACAAAAACAAAGAGTTGCTGCTGCAAGGGCCATCATAACAGATCCTAAGTTAGTGCTTGCTGATGAGCCAACCGGAGCACTTGATTCTAAATCTTCAAGAATGTTATTAGAAAAGTTTAATTATTTGGATGATTTAGGAGCAACGATTTTGATGGTGACGCATGATGCTTTTACAGCTAGTTATTCTAGGCGAGTAATTTTTATTAAAGATGGTAAAGTCTTTAAGGAGTTACATCGTGGTAAAAGTTCTAGAAAAGAGTTCTTTGATAAGATTATTGATGTTGTTACTTTGTTGGGTGGGGATTTAAATGATGCTTTGTAAATTATCTCTAAAAAACATCAAAAAAAGTATTAAAGATTATGCTATTTACTTTTTTACACTCATTCTAGGAGTTGCTATCTTTTATGTATTTAATGCTCTAGATAGTCAAACTGTTATGATGGATGTTTCTTCATCAACACAAGATTTGATTGATCTCATGATGACGGTTCTTTCTAGTGTTAGTGTTTTTGTGTCATTCGTATTGGGATTTTTAATAATTTATGCATCACGTTTTTTAATGAAAAGACGAAATAAAGAATTTGGAATTTATTTAACTCTTGGAATGAGTAAAAGAAAAATATCTTTAATTCTTTTCTTGGAAACATTATGTATTGGTATTTTATCTTTAATTGTTGGTCTAGGTGTTGGTGTAATTATATCGCAAATTATGAGTTTAGTTGTTGCCAATATGTTTGAAGCCGACCTTACTAAATTTACCTTTGTGTTCTCATCATCAGCCTGCCTTAAAACAATTATTTATTTTAGTATTATGTATTTAATCGTTATGATTTTTAATACGATAAGTGTTAGTAAATGTAAATTGATTGATTTATTAAATGGAGCTAAAACGAGTGAAAAAGTTAAATTAAAGAATCCTTATCTTTGCATTATTATCTTTGTATTATCTTCGATTGTCCTTGGTAAAGCATATCACATAGTAACATCAGAGTTTTTAACTTTACAAGAAGTTACTGATGCCTTAAAACCAATTATTATGGGTATAGTAGCGACTTTCTTAATATTCTGGTCTTTGTCAGGTCTAATTTTAAGAATTACTCAAAGTTTAAAGAAGTATTACTATAAAGGACTAAACAGTTTTACATTAAGACAATTTTCAAGTAAGATTAACACAACGGTATTTTCAACAACAATTATTTGTTTGATGTTATTTGTAACGATTTGTTTGTTGTCAGCTTGTTTTACGATGAAGAATTCAATGAATGCTAACATTAAAGAACTTGCGCCAATAGATGCTCAATTTACAGTTAATATGAATATGGATAGGTATTATGAAAATTATAAAGATTATGGATATACTGATGATCAAATAAAAAATTCGCACTATACAGCGAAAGAAATGTTTGAATTATTTGATTTTGATATTACAACTTACTTTAAAGATTATATAGAAGTTAATACTTATGCAACACCTGATTTAACTATGAATGATACTTTAGGATCAAGGCTTGATAGCATTAGAACACAATTTCCTTTTTTAGCATATGATACCAAAGAACCGATTATGAAAATAAGTGATTATAATGAGGTTGCTAAGTTTTATGGAATAGAAGAATATTCTTTAAAAGACGATGAATATATGATAGTTGCTGATTTTGATTCAATGATAAAGATTCGCGATATCGCTTTAAAAAATGGGGAAGAAATTACTGTGTTTGGTCATACCTTAAAACCTAAATATGATACTTGTCAGGATGGATTTTTAGAGATGTCTAGTAATCATATTAATACAGGAATTATTTTAGTTCCTGATGAAGTTGTAGACGAAGACTATTTAATTCAAAATCATTTGCTAGGTAATTATAAAACGAATGATAAAAAAGAAATAGAGCAAATTGAAAATGACATTAATGCCCTTGATAAAGATAAAAGAGCTAATTCTTATTTATTACCTAGTGGTAGTACTAAGTTAGCGATAAAAGAAGCGACAGTAGGGCTATCAGCAATGGTAACGTTTATTGGTCTATATTTAGGAATTATTTTCTTAATTAGTAGTGCGGCAATTTTGGGATTAAAAGAGTTGTCAGAGAGTAGTGATAACAAAGAAAGATTTTTAATTTTGCGAAAGATTGGTACTGATGAGAAAATGATTAATAAAGCACTATTTAGACAAATAGCTATTTTCTTTATGTTGCCTTTAATTCTTGCCTTGATTCATTCAATATTTGGAATTAAGTTTGCCGTGCAAGTATTAGAGGTATTTGGTACTGAGGAATTACTACCTTCTATAATTGCGACAGCATTTATTTTAGTAGTCATTTATGGTGGATATTTCTTAATTACATATTATTGTAGTAAGAATATTATAAAAGAAAGATATTAATGATAAAAAAAGACTTATGAATAAAATTTCATAGGTCTTTTAATATTATTCTTCTTTAACTTTGGCATCAGTTATTTCTATTTTTTCACATTTAGTAGTGGTTTCGTTATAAGTATAATTTTCTTCACAATTCTTGTTAGTTTCTTTAGTAGTTGTTGTTACACATTCTTTACCATCAAGAGTTCCATTTTCACAAGAGTATGTCGTTTTAGGGGTTGCTGTCTTATAGCATTTACCACTAATTTCTTTAGTGTTTTTAGGACATACGAGACGACCTTTAGCTTCTGCTGGTGCTTCGTAACAATCTTTATTTGGTCCACTCTTACAAATTCTAAGGATACAAGCATCATTTTCTACTCTTAAAGCTTGATAGTACCAACCATTTGATTCTTTATGTTGCGTATAACTTTCAACACAATAATGTTCAATTACTTTATCAGTAGCTGTTTTACTAACACAAGTTCCATTTTTTAATTCATAACCACTATCACATTTAGTAGTGCTTTTAGCATCAGTCTTCTCTTCTTTAACACAAGTGTTATCTTTTAACTCATAGCCTTCATCACAACTCGTTGTTGCATCCATTGATATAACAGTTTCACATTTATCATTTTTTAATGTTCCTTCATCACAATAAAAAATCTTTTCTTTTTTTCCACAACCAGTAACTATTAATAATAGTAATATAAATATAAAATAATTTTTAAGTTTCATAGATATCCTCCTTTCCTATATTATAGCATATTCTTAATAATTATTATATAATGAAAATGACAAAAGGTGATACGGAAGTGATATGGTGAAAAGACAAAATGAAAGAGTAATACTGATTAGAAAAATAGTTATGGTCATAATGGTTATAGTGACATTAGTATGGGCTTTTCCTAAAAATAATTTAGCTGGGAAAATATTTATTCTTCCTTTTTTGATATGTGCGATTGCCATTTTTTTAGAAAGTGTCTTTTTGCTTTTTAATAAGAAGAAATTGGCTAATATTTTTATGTACATATTTAGAGTCGTTTTCTTTATTTATGTTTATGGCTTTTTAGGTTATTCTTCATATTATGCAATAGTAAATAAAACTTATTCACTTTTTATACCAATAGGCATATTTTTAGTGTTTTCCATCTACTTCGTATATAAAGCTTTCTTTGTAAAAAAGTAAATTAACAGATCTTCGGATCTGTTTTTTTTATGAAATTTTATAAAATTGATAAAAAAGTATTGAAAACAGAAACATTTGTATGATAGTATATTTATTATCAGTAAAAGAGGTGAATTAGAAAAAAGAAAAGTAAAATAAAAAACAAATTCAGTAAACAAAATTATTAATAGTAGAAAGGAAGAATAAAATGAAGAATGAAATAATATTATTTGAAAATCAAAATGTTAAATTAGAAGTAAATATGAAGGATGAGACAGTATGGCTTACGCGAGATCAAATGGCTGAGTTATTTGATAGAGATAGAACAGTTATAACGCGACATATAAATAATGTTTTTAAAGATAATGAATTAGATAAAAATGAGGTATGTGCAAAATTTGCACACACCACTCAACATGGAGCATTAGCTGATAAAACTCAAACTAGGGAGTTGGATTACTATAATCTTGATATGATTATCAGTGTTGGTTATCGTGTTAAAAGTCAAAATGGTATCATCTTTCGTAAATGGGCAACTAAAGTATTAAAAGATTACATGATTAAAGGTTATGCTGTTAATCAACAACGATTAGAGTATTTAGAAAAGACAATTAAACTAATTGATATTGCTGGAAGAATTGATGTTAAATTAGAAGGTAGCGAAGCCCAAGAAATAATTAAAGTAATTAATAATTATTCTAATGCTTTAAATTTATTAGATGATTATGATCATAAGCGCATTACCAAGCCTAATGGAACTAAAAATAATAAAAAAGTAGTTTATGAAGATTGTCTTAATATAATTAATAAACTTAAATTCAATAATGATAGTGATTTGTTTGCTCTTGAAAGGAATCAAGGCTTAAAGTCTATTATTGAAAATATATATCAATCATTTGATGGTAAAGATTTATATCCTACTATTGAAGAAAAAGCTGCTAACTTTTTATATTTAATTACTAAAAATCATACTTTTATTGATGGAAACAAAAGAATTGCGGCAACATTATTTATTTATTTCTTAGACTTTTATAACATTTTATATAATGATGATGGTCAAGTTATTGATAATAATACATTAGTAGCACTTACTCTATTAATTGCTCAGTCTAATCCAAAAGAAAAAGATATATTAATAGATTTAGTTATGAATTTTTTAACTTAATTATTATAATTAATAAAATACTATTGACTCCTGTATATATACTGTATATAATTTATATATACAGGAGGAAGTTATGGAAATAGTAATTAGTAATTCCAATGGTGTACCTATTTATGAACAGATAAAAGAACAAATAAAAAATAAGATTATATCTGGTGAATTAAAAGAACAAGAATTATTACCTTCAATTAGAGTGCTTGCTAAAGATTTGCGATGTAGTGTCATAACAACGAAGAATGCTTATGAAGAATTAGAAAAAGATGGATATATTAAAAGTATTCCATCAAAAGGATTTTATGTCGCTAAAATAAATAAAGATTTAGCAAGAGAAGAACAATTGAATAAAATACAAGAGTTATTAGATTCAGCAATAGTTATTGCTAAAACAAATAAAATTAGTAAGAGTACAGTTGTTGAAATGTTAAATATTTTATATTCGGAGGATAAATAATGGAAAATATATTAGAAGTTAAAAATTTAAATAAGAAGTATGATAATTTTGAATTAAAGAATATTACTTTTAATTTACCTAAAGGAATGATTATGGGTTTTATTGGTGAAAATGGAGCTGGTAAAACGACGACGATTAAAGCCATATTAGATATAATTAAAGGATATAGTGGTGAAGTTAAAATCTTTGGATTAGATAGTAAGAAAGACGAAAGAAAAATTAAAGAAGATATTGGTGTTGTTTTAGATGATATGTTCTATCCGGAAATTTTAACACCAAAAGATGTCAATAACTCAATGAAATACATTTATAAGAATTGGGATGAAAAGATGTTTAATGACTACTTAAAAGAATTTTCATTGAGTCCTAAACAACAAATAAAGAGTTTTTCTAAAGGAATGCGTAAAAAATTAGAAATAGCGACAGCTCTATCACATCATCCTAAACTATTAATATTAGATGAACCAACTTCTGGACTTGATCCTGTTGCTAGAAGTGAAGTGATTGATATTTTTCAAGATTTCATTCAAGATGAAGAGTGTTCAATTCTTCTTTCCAGTCACATAACAACTGATTTAGAGCGAATTGCTGATTACATCACTTTTATAAACGATGGAGAAATTGCTTTATCTAAAACTTGTGACGAGTTATTAGAAAAATATGGAATTGTCAAATGCCATGAAAAAGAGTTTAAGAAAATAGCCAAAGAAGATTATATTAAATATAAAAAAGATAAGTATGAATATGAAGTACTAATTGAAAATAAAAAAGATTTCAAGAAGAAATATGATGTTGATATAGTCGATAAGATAACCTTAGATGATTTAATGGTACTAATGATAAAGGGGGTTAAATAATGCTTGGATTTATGATGAAAGATTTAGCAGTAATTAGGAGCAACTTTAAATTGCTTGCTATTTTGATAATTGTTTATGCGGTAATGGGATTGACTGGAGAAATGGATATATCCTTTATCTTACCATTTATGAGTGTTGTGGTAATGATTTCTAGTTTTAGTTATGATGAATTTAATAAATGGGATAGTTATGCAGCAACTTTTCCTGGTGGAAGAAAAGACAGTGTTAGAGCTAAATACTTAGCAACAATTTTAATGCTTTTAATAATTACTGTTATAACAACGAGTCTATCTTTTATAATTGCTTATAACAAAACGAAAACTTTTGATTATGAATATATCTTTTCAACAACTTTGGGAACCGTTTTTGGAACGATATTAGTCTTATCTTTTATGTATCCCATTATTTATAAATTAGGAATAGAAAAAGCACGAATTGCTATTTTTGTTACCATCTTTGGTATTGCAATTCTTGGTGGTATCCTTATTAACTATATTGATTTTGCAACCCTCTTAAATGGGTTAGCCTTTTTAGAAAACTATTGGGTTTTTATAATAATAATATTAGGAATTGTTTTTCTCTATGGGTCTTATCGTTTATCATTGAGATTTCAAATGCGAAAAGAATTTTAATAAAATATAATGCTCATAATGAATATTGTGAAAGCATATAAAATAATGTAACAAGTAGGCAGGAAAATACAACTGTTTACTTTTTTTAAATAGTATTTTTATGCCTTAATAAAGATTAATAATTTTTTAGTGGAACTTGTAAAATGTTAAATAATGATTTACAATATTTATTGTAACTATTGAAAATAGATATGTTAGGAGAAAAATATGGGAAAAATAAGTAATTTTTTCTTTAAATTATTTAAGAAAAAGAGTGCTGGTAAGCCGTGGTTAGATTATTATTCAAGGGAAGAACAATCAATAAAGTTTACGAAGAAATCAATTTATGATTATATGGTTGATGAAGTTGGAAATGATCTTGATTTTTTTGTTTTAAATTATTTTGAAAATAGAATTAGTTATAATGATTTTTTTAAGCATATTAATACTTGTGCAAGAGCATTGCGTGAATTTGGTGTTAAAGAAAAGGACATTGTTACAATATGTTTACCAAATATGCCAGAAGCTATTTATGTCTTTTATGCTTGTAATAAGATTGGGGCAGTAGCGGATATCATTCATCCTTTATCTAGTCCGGAACAAGTTAAGTTTTATTTAAATGAATCTAAATCAAGATTTTTGTTTTTAGTTGATTTTAATTATGACAAGATGAAAGATGTCATAGCGGAAACATTAGTGTATAAGACAATTCTTGTATCACCAAAAGAGAGTATGCCATTTGGTTTAAATCTAGGTTATACTTTGACGAGAAGTATTAGAACTAAAAAGCCATCATTTAATGATACAGCTTATATGAGTTGGAAAAAATTTATGGGATATGGGTTATCTAATTTACGTGAATATCACGCCAAAATGGATAGCGATGCTTTAGCGTTAATTCTTCATAGTGGAGGAACAACAGGAACGCCTAAAGGAATAATGATTTCTAATTATAGTTTTAATGCAATTGCGCAACAAAGTGCTGTTAACGTTATCGATGTTAGACCAAAAGATAAAATTGTTACTGTTCTTCCTATATTCCATGGTTTTGGATTAGGAATTTGTATTCATACGCCAATTTGCCTTAAAGTAGAAACGATATTGATGCCTGAGTATGACGCTAATAGATTTTATAAAATATGGAAAAATGATAAACCGCATGTCATATTAGGAGTTCCAACTCTATGGGAAGGAATGATGTCTAATAAAAAATTTGATGACGTTGATATGTCACAATTAAAATACATTATAAGTGGTGGTGATTCCCTTTCTATTCAAGCTGAAACAAGAATTAATAATTTTTTACACAAACATGGTGCCAAAGTAAATATTTTAAAAGGATATGGAATGACGGAGAGTGTTGCCGCAACGGCTTATACTTTCCCAGGAACTAATGAACCAGGAAGTATAGGTATTCCAATGGTTGGTAATGTCTATAAAATATGTGATCCTGAAACAATGGAAGAATTGCCTTTTGGTGAAGAAGGAGAAATTTGTGTAAATGGACCAACTTTGATGATGGGATATTTAAATAATGAAGAAGAAACAAATAATGTAATTAGAATTCATAAAGATGGTAAGAGATGGTTGCACACGGGTGATATAGGTTATATTTCACCTAGTGGAGTTGTTTACTTCACATCAAGATTGAAGAGAATGATTGTTGTATCAGGATTTAATGTTTATCCATCAATGATTGAAAAGGTAATATCTAAGTGTGAGGCTGTAAGTAAGGTTTGTGTTGTTGGCGTTCCTCATCCATATAAAATGCATGTACCAAAAGCCTTTATTGTTCTAAAAGAAGGTATTGAACCAAGTAGTAAAATAAAAAGAGAAATCAAAGAATTATGTAAAAAAGAACTTGCTGTTTACTCTGTTCCAAAAGACTTTGAATTTAGAGATTCTTTACCTATAACTTTGTACAATAAGATAAACTATAAATTATTAGAGGAAGAAGAATTACGCAAGTCTGAAAATAAAAAATAAATAAACAAACAAGACCAATCAATGTTGGTCTTTTTATGTGATTTATAAAGTAGATAAATAATAATAATATATTTTCTTTTTTTATATGTTAAAATAATAATAGATAAATATTGATTTGGAGGAATTATGAAAAAAAGTTTAAAAATTACTTTAATTGTTCTAGGTGTTTTACTAGGAATTGTTGCACTTGATACTTTACAAGCAAAATTTTTTGATAATAGTCCCATAATAAAATTAAGAGAAACATATTATGGTGGAGAAATTTATTATATAGATAAAGGTTTATTAGTAAATCATTATCATTGTAATAATAATGAAAAAGTTACTACTTGGAAAGGAACAAAATTTGCTTGTCCTATTTATGATGACACTGATGTAGTAGAAGAAAAACAACCAATTAATCAATTTAGTCTTGTCTTTTATCAAAAAACAGCAATAAAGCCAAAACAAAAAGAATTAATTATAGGTAAAAATGAAGTTAAAGATATAGATTATAATGTATATGCTTTTGAAGGGAATATTGCTATAAACTTAAATAGTGATAGTTCGGAATTAACAGAAAATAGTATTTCATTAAGAGATGCGTTACTACAAAATAAAATAACAATGAATGATATCCTTGAAAAAGCTAATAATGATTTAAATAAAAACATCATAAAAGGAGATATCTATAGAGATGGGGGAAGTATTATATATCAGTATGGCAATTACACAATTATTAAATGTAATACTTTAGATGGAAATAGAGATGTGTATATTGGTAGTAAAGATATGACAATAAACGATTTATAAACTTAAATAGTCAAATCTTGAAAATAAGTTACAATTTGTTAAATATATAGTAATTTCTATATGCAAGCTATATGTGTAGTTTGCTTTTTCTATGTTATAATTGTTTTGAAAGTTTTATTTATAAATGCCTATTTTAATATTTCTTTAATTTTTGTAATATATAATTTTAGAAATTGGAGGTGGTAAGATGCGAATTTTAGTTGTTGAGGATGAAGAGACTATTGCTGATATTATTGCTACAAAATTACGAGCTGAAAAGTATGAAGTTGATACGAGTTATGATGGCGAAGATGGATTATATAATGCTATGACAAATGCATATGATTTAATTGTTCTTGATATAATGTTACCTAAAATGAATGGTTTAGAAATACTAAAAGAGATAAAAGAAAATGATATAAGTGCTAAAGTCATCATGCTTACTGCCAAATCGGAATTAGAGGATAAATTAAAAGGATTTGATACAGGCGCAGATGATTATGTAACAAAACCATTTCATATTGAAGAGTTAATTGCTCGCGTCAATGTTCAATTAAGAAATAAAGGAAATCATAAAGTAAAAGATATATTAGAATATAGTGATTTATCATTAAACATTAGGACTTCTACACTAACTTGTGTAAGCACAAACGAGTCAATAAACATTCCTTATCGCGAATTCTTATTACTTGAATATTTTATGAATAATAAAGAACAAATTATATCAAAAGAACAAATTTATGATAAAGTTTGGGGAATCGATACGGACTATGAGTCCAATAATTTAGAAGCATACTTATCTTTTTTGAGAAAGAAAATAAAGATTATTGGATCAAAAGTAACTATTAAGGCCGTTCGTAATTTAGGGTATAAAATGGAGGAATAAAGGGATATGGAAAATTTAAAGAAGAAAACATTTTTTACCATTTTTATTATAATCTCTTTGTTTGCTGTGTTTTTTGCTGCGTTCTTTAATATTCAAACATACCATAGAGAATATGAAGGAATACGAAACAATTTGACGCGAATGAAAAATTTAACTAATCAAAGACATGAACCATTTGATAAAGAAATTAAACCTATTATTAATGATGATCTTCGCAATAGAAAAGTTATGGACTATGAAGTTTATACATTTATCTTAAATGAAAATAATGAGATTGTTGATAAAATAAGTCATAGTGACAATGATATTAGTGATGAGATTACCAATAAAGCTAAGAATATTATTTCTAATAATGCGACGAGTAAATTAAAAATTGGATGTTTATATTGGAATGAATATACTTATAATTATGAAGAAGGTAATTCTTTAACTATTGTAAATATTTCTAATACTAGAAATATGTTACTCACTAACTTATCAATTTCTTTATTATTAGTTGGTATTGGTGAAATTATTATTTATTTCATTTCTAAAAAGATAACAGAGTGGATTACTAAACCAGTTGTGATGAGTTTTAGTAGAGAAAAAGAATTTGTCGCTAATGCATCTCATGAACTTAAAACACCACTTGCTGTTATGATGGCAAATATCGATTGTTTAGATGTTAATAAGAAAAATGAAAAATGGATTAACAATTTAAAAAGTGAATCTGATCGAATGAGTAATTTAATAACACGCTTACTTGATTTATCTAAAACAGAATATTTAAAACAAGAAAATTTTAGTAAAAATGATATTTCTATGATTATAGAGAAAAGAGCATTGACATTTGAAAGTTTAGCATATGAAAAAAATATAACTATCGAAACGGATATTGTTGAAAAGATAAACATCTCTTGTCATAAAGAAAGCATCGATGAATTAGTATCTATTTTAATTGATAATGCTATTAGTCATGGAAAAGAAAATAGTAAAATTAAAGTTAATTTGATACGGGATAAATCTGAAATAAAATTGGAAGTAACTAATAAGGGTGATCCTATACCACCTGATGAATGTGATAAGATATTTGAGAGATTTTATCGAAATGATAAAAGTCATAATCGTAAAAGTGGAAGATATGGTTTAGGTCTTGCCATTGCTAAGAATATTGTAAAAGCTCATAATGGTAATATTAGAGCCTATTCAAAAGATGGATATACTACTTTTGAAGTTAAATTTAAAATAAATGAACATTAACTAAAAAAAGTTAATGTTTTTTAATATTTCTTTAATATTTATACATTATGATTATCTCATATGGAAGGTGATAATATATGTCTAAAGATATAGAAGAAAGTAAAAAGAAATCTCAAAAAGAAGAAACGACTTCTAAGAAAAATATAATAATTGAAGAAGATAGTGTTAGTGAAAAAAGTCCTAAATCAAAAAATATTATTTTATTTGTCATTATAGGTATATTGGTTTTAATTATTGTTATTTTATTTGTTTCCTTTTTTGGTATAGTTTATCCTAAGTTAAATTCAAATATCGAAAATACAGAAAAAGAGAAAATAGAACTAAAATATACGGAAACTGTTGGTCCTAATATTGATGGTGTATATATAACAGATGTATCTGATGTTGTTGAAAATGTAATGCCATCTATTGTTGCAATTACGAGTAAGACTTTGATTTCATCTGGAAGATTTGGTCCAAGTTTCTTTAGAGAAGATCAATATTCTGAAGGTGCTGGATCTGGAATAATTATTAGTAAATCAGATAATGAACTTATGATTTTAACAAATAATCATGTAGTTGAAGATGCTAAAGAATTGTCTGTTCAATTTATAAATGAAAAAAGTTATGATGCTAAAGTTGTTGGTACTTCAGAAAGAAAAGATATAGCTATTATATCTGTTTCATTAAAGGATATTGATAGTGATACTTTAAAAGAAATCAAAATAGCAACGCTAGGAGACTCTAGTAAATTGAAAGTAGGTAATGGTATTATTGCTATTGGTAATACTTTAGGTTATGGACAATCTGTTACTACTGGAGTAGTAAGTGCTTTAAATAGAGAAGTTTCTATAGATAATTATACAAATAAAATGATTCAATTAG
>CANQWJ010000010.1 GCA_947627525.1 uncultured Bacilli bacterium | reverse complement strand
TGTTGTCAAAGCTATTGAAGAAATGATTAAAAGTGGTGAATATCCTTCTAATCTATGGGATTAATATAATTTTATAAAGATATTTTGATATAATAATAGATAGGGTGATTAAAAATGGTAGAAAAACGATATGAAGAATTAATTGCGATTATAAATGAAGCTGATTACAATTATCATACCTTAGATAATCCGACAATAACGGACCAAGAATATGATAAATACATGCGTGAATTATATGATATTGAAGCAGCCCATCCTGAACTTGCGCGAAGTGATTCACCAACACAACGTGCGGGTGGTCAAATTCTAGATGACTTTAAAAAGGTAACACATAAAATACCAATGTTATCTTTATCTAATGTTTTTAATGAAAGTGAAATCGTTAATTTTGATTCAAGAATAAAAAAAGAAGGAATTGATCCCAAATATGTTTGTGAATTAAAAATCGATGGTTTAAGTGTTTCTTTACAGTATGAAAAAGGAAAACTTGTTAAAGCCGCTACGCGTGGTGATGGTATCGTTGGTGAAGATATAACTAATAACGTTAAGACAATTAAAACAGTTCCTTTAACTTTAAAAAAGCCCATTGATATCGAAGTTCGTGGGGAAATATATATGAGTAAAGAGGTCTTTAATCAGATTAATGAAAATCGTAAGAAAGAAGGCCTAGATTTACTTCAAAACCCAAGAAATGCTGCCGCAGGATCTATTCGTCAATTAGATTCCAAAGTAGCTGCTTCTCGTCGCCTAGAGTGCTGGATATATCACTTACCAAATCCAGAAGACTATGGTATTACGACACATATGGAAGCCTTAAAGTTTATGGAAGACTTAGGTTTAAGAGTCAATTCAACTAATAATAAATTGGTCAATAATATTTCTGAATTACTTCAATTTGTTGAATACTATACTGAAAATAGGGATAGTCTTCCTTATGAAATCGATGGAATTGTCATCAAATTAAATAGTCTTCCTGATCAAAAGAAATTAGGTTATACAGCTAAATATCCGCGTTGGGCAACAGCTTATAAATTCCCAGCTAAACAAGTTTTAACTAAATTAGTTGATATCATTTTTACGGTTGGAAGAACTGGTCAAATTACACCTAATGCGGTTTTGGAACCCGTCATTGTTCAAGGTTCAACGATAAGACGTGCTACGCTTCACAACGAAGATTATGTCAAAAACAAAGATTTGAAGATTGGTGATATTGTATCTATTCGTAAAGCTGCCGACGTCATACCAGAAGTCGTTGAATCTATTAAAGACCGCCGTACTGGTGAAGAAAAAGACTTTGAAATGATAAAGTTTTGTCCAATATGTCATTCACCATTAATGAAGAAAGAAGGGCAAGTTGACTATTACTGTTTCAATCAAAACTGTGATCGTCGTCACATTGAAGGATTAATTCACTTTGCTAGTCGTAAAGCAATGAATATTGATGGTTTAGGTGATCAAATAATTGAGGACTTATATAACTTAAAGTTTTTACATCGTTTTGTCGATTTCTATAAGTTAAAAGAACATCGCAAAGATCTAGTTGAGTTAGAAGGTTTTGGTGAAAAGAGCATCGATAATTTAATGACCGCTATTGAAAATTCTAAAAAACAGTCTCTTGAAAAATTAATTTTTGCTTTAGGTATTCCTAATGTCGGTGAAAAAACAGCCAAGATTCTAGCAATGAAATATGAAACTTTAGATAACTTAATCAATGCTGATTTTGAAGAATTAATAAACATTCCCGATATTGGTGAAATAATAGCTAAAAGTATAAAAGATTATTTTAATTTATCATTTAATATGGAACAAGTTAATGGTTTAAAAGAGTTGGGAGTTAATATGACCTATACCGGACCAAAAGTTGAAGTAAATGAAAACTTTAATGGTAAGACCTTCGTCATAACGGGAACTCTAGAAAAATATACGCGTGACGAAATTGAAGAGAGAATTCAACTTTTAGGTGGCAAAGCATCATCATCAGTAAGTAAAAACACGTCAGCCGTTATTGTTGGAAGTAATCCTGGAAGTAAATATGAAAAAGCACAAAAATTAGGCATCCCTATTTGGAGTGAAGATGACTTTCAAAAATTAGTAGAAGAGTAAATGCTTATATGCTATAATAAAAACGATAAATATGCGAAAGGACTGATGTTATATGTTTTTAGCAATATGTGAAACTAGTGCTTCATTGGCTACTGTTTTATTAGCAAAGCGCGTAATTGAAATTATTGGCATAGTTGTTCCTATCATTTTAATTATTATGTGTGCTGTCGATTTATTAAAACAAGTTATTAATCCTGATGAGAAGAATTATTCAAAATTGACGAAGAGAATATTCGCTGCTTCATGTGTTTTCTTCATCCCAACTATTGTTGGTTTATTACTAGATCTAGTTGGAACAACGGATTTTTCAGCAACGCGTTGTTGGACAGATGCTAATGCTAGTACTATCGAATTTTTAAGTAAGCAAGAAGAAGCCGAAAAAGAGGCTGAAGAAAAAGCTAAGGCTGATGAAAATGCCGAAGCTAAAAGAAAGCGTGAAGAACAGAATCGTATTCGTGAAGAAATAAGAAAAGAAAATGAAGAAGAAGCACAACAAGCTGGACAAAATGGTAAAGATGGTTTAGTAATTGTTAAAGATGGAGTCTTCTATTATCCTTGTGATAGTAGTAAAAATGGAACAGCTGCCTCAAAAGGTTCTGCACCATACGGTTATGTAAAACCATTTTACGATAAATTAGTAGCCTTTACCAAAGCTGCAGCTGCAGCCGGTGTTAGTGTTAATATGAGTACGACAGAATGCTATGAAGGAATCAAAGGTGTTTGTGGTGCTTGGCGTTCTCGTTCTAGTCAAGAATATGCTTGGCATTGCTACAAAACAGGAAGTTGTAACAATGGTAACTTAGCAGCCGCACCTGGAACTTCAAGACATGGTTGGGGTATTGCTTCTGATTTGCGTTTTGGTGGTAATTATAGTGCTTCAGTTGCTTGGGCTCATGCGCATGCTAAAGACTTCGGTCTTCACTTCCCAATATCTAGTGAAAACTGGCATGTTGAACCAATTAATGTTAAGTGTTATTAGGTGAAAATATGGAAAAAGAAAAGAATAATAAGAAAATATTAATCTTTGTCATCATCATTTTCATTGTATTAACAATTATTTTATTAGTCATAAATAATAATACAAGTCACGAAAAAGCCTTAACTAATTATGAATACATCATTGAAAAAGAAACTAGTTATAGTGATGATGAGAGTAAAGGTAATTTACCTGTTATCAATTTAAAAGGAAAAGATATTGAAAAAATCAATGATGAAATAATGAAAAATTATTATGATATTGGTTACTTAGATGATTATAATTATCAATATGAATATAGTGTTTATAAAGATATTTTATCTTTAAGAGTTGACATTACTAATATTGATGGTAGTGAATATGGAACAGCTACTATTTATACTTACAACATTAATGTTAAAGATGGAACACTACTAAGTGACCAAGAATTACTTGATCATTTCGAAATAACAGGAAATATTATTGATAAAAAAGTAGAAGAAAGATTTAAAGATTTTTATCAACAAGATGAATTAAAAGAGACTACTGATTACAATGATTATTTTGTTTCATTGGGATATGATAAAACAAAAAATAAATTGTTTATCAGAGATAATACTCTATATGTGCATATAACTTTTAGAGGATTAACCCAAAGTTTATTGACTTATAAAGGAAATATTTACGAAGTTAAAATTCAAGAATTATAAAACCATTTCATTTAGAAATGGTCTTTTTTTATCTCTATTAAATATGGAGCTATAACATTATCAGTATTATGGTATTCTTGATAATTTAAATTTTCTTTTTCTAAGTATTCTTTTATCTTTAAACTCTCTAATTTCCCAGCAGGGTGCCCTGGATATATTACTAATAGAATCATTCCTCTCTTATGAATTAGTTTTAAAGAGGCCTTAATTCCTTTAATGGTCGTTTTGTAATTAGTAGTAATCGATTTATCGCCATTTGGAAGATACCCAAGATTAAAAATGACTAGGGATACTTTTCCCAAATAGTCTTTTAGAACAACGTCCATCTTTTCATTACTTTCTAAAAATAACTCATAGTTTATTTTTTTATGTTCTTTTAAAAGTGTAGTAGTATTATTAATAGCTTTTTCTTGAATGTCAAAACCAAATACTTTTCCAGATGGCACAGTATCACATAGATATAGGGTATCATTACCATTTCCAATAGTAGCATCAACAACGATATCATTTTCTTTGATATAAGAATCAATTAGATTGTGAACATAGTTTAGAATTGTTTTACGATATCCTTGATAGCTATTTCTTCTTTCTAATTCTTTATCTATTTCATTTAAAACACCAAACTTTTTAACGAGCCAACTAGGTTCAATTAACTCATCACTATTAGGGTCCCCTGTAATTCGATTGATGACAATATCTTCTCTTAATATCTCGATTTGATCACAGACAATGTCGACATATTCTTCTTTGGTTAGAACATGAAACTTTTCTTTTTGATATAGAAGAGCTAAAGGAGTTCCTTTTAAAATGTGAAGCATATGAATTTTTATACCTTGAATATCTAACTTATTCAAGAAAGAAACTGTTTCCAACATCATCTCTTTTGTCTCATATGGAAGACCATTGATGATGTGCACGACAACATTGATATTTCGTTTGCGCAAATTCTTAACACATTCTAAAAAACAATCGAGATCATGACATCTATTTATTAATTTCGATGTTTTTTCATGAATAGTTTGTAAACCTAATTCTACTGTTAAGTATGTTCTTTTACTCAATTCTTCTAAATAATCATAACACTCATCAGTAATACTATCAGGTCTAGTTGCGATACTTAATCCAACAACATCATCCATCTTTAGAATGGCTTCATATTTTTCTTTTAAAACTTCTACATTAGCATAAGTATTAGTATTAGCTTGAAAGTAACCTATATATTTGCTTTTAGGCCACTTCTTTAAAATCTTATCACGAACTTCAACAAATTGTTTTTCTAATGGTTCATTTTTATCACCAGCAAAATCACCACTTCCATTAGCACAATAAATACATCCTCCAAAACCAACTTTACCATCTATATTAGGACAAGAAAAGCCAGCATTTAAACTGACTTTGAATACTTTAGAATTAAATTTTTCTTTATAAAAATAATCAAGTGTATAATATCTTTTATTTGAATTAGTGTATTTAAATTTATTTAATCTTTTCATCTTAATTTATTGTATATAAATATAATGCTCCCATAAATTCTTTTGGAAATAATACACTTAAATCAGATAATTCTTTATGATATTCAACTGGTTTTAACATAAAATTATAGATATATTTAACGATGTGTTTACGATTAATTGCTTTGTTGAAGTTTAGCTTCTTTATACTATTTAGATCAATTAGTTCATCTTCTTTTTCTTCATAATTAGCAAATTTCATTTTTAATATATGATTAAAAAGATTTATATCATATATTTTTTCATTAGGTATTTCAAAAATTTCACCTAGTAGTTCAAGACTTTTATTCATCGTTTTTTTATCATTAAATGAATTCTTAATTAAATGGCGATAAAAAGATATAGAGGTTAATTGATTAAGAGTTTTTTTTGTATTAATACCAATCATTCTTTTAGCTACATAAGCAAAATCATTACCATATCTTTTATAGTTTCTTTCTAAATCATTTTTACGAAAAGTAAAATATTCACCATCAAGTTTCTTAAATGTCTTCATGGTATCATTGTAACCAATTTTTATATTTCTTCTAATTACTTTTTTATCAAAGACTAAAAAACTACCTAAATCACAACTAGGTTTAATATATGTAATGTCTTTATCCTTATCTTTAACAATTTGCCTAAGACCAATACTATCTAATTCAACTGCGACAATACTGTCAGCTCCCATATCAATCGCTAAATTAATTGGTAGAGTATCATAATATCCACCATCAATATATTTTTCACCATCAATCTCTTTAATATCTAGAGCTGGAAAGCAAGACGTTGAAGCAATTATATAGTCACATAACTTATCTTTAGCAATTTTATTTTTAGTAACTAATTTTGGTTTTTTAGTAGTTAGATTAAAAGTAACAATCCCAAAGTCCGTTTTAGATTTATAGAAACGATTGACATCAATCCATTTCTTAACAAAATTATCATATCCTTTTATATCAATACCACTTTGTTTTAAAAAGTTCTTACTATATATTTTAATGGCCTTTTTAATGTCCGCAATATCTTTTAGTTCACTACCAAATAATTTATAGAAGTCAGTCGTTAACCAAAGATGCATTCCACGATGATATGTATTTTGAACAACAAGAGCACCATTTAAAGCACCAATCGATGTTCCTGTTACAATATCAAATTTCATATGAAGTCGACGAAGAGCTTTCCAAACACCCATTTCATAGGCTCCTTTAGATCCTCCGCCAGCAAGTACTAATGCTTTCATATACGTCACCAAATAAATTATACCAAAAAATATTGAAAAAAAGAACAAAAAATATTAGATGTCCCTATATATGTATGTTATAATTATATATTATAGGATAAAAGAGTATGAGGGTGATGCTATGTACAATCTAGGACAACACTTTGCGATTGAACCAAATGATTTAAAAGTTAAGTCTGATGTCGTTTTTCAAGGAAATAAATATCGTATTACTATTCTTACTGAAAGATTGGTTAGACTAGAATATAGTGAAGTGGGTAAATTTAGTGATGATGCGACAGAATTAGTTGTTAATCGTATCTTTGAAAAACCTAGTTTTGAAGTTAAGCAAGATAGTTTATACATTGAAATAAGGACCAAGTATTTCTATTTGAATTATGCTAAGAATATGCCATTTAGAGGACCATCAACTAATACGATGAAAAATCTTAGTATTCAAGTTAATGGAACTGATTCTGTTTGGTACTATGGACATCCAGAAGTTAGAAATTATTATGGTTGTAATTCGACTTTGGAAAAGTTCTCTAAGAAAACACCTGAGAATAAAGGACTATATTCCATTGAAGGTTTTGTAAGTTTAGATGACTCTAAACATATTCGTTTTAATCTTGACGGAACAGTAAAGCAACCAGAAGAAGATAATTTAAATTATACGGATATTTATGTCTTTGTTTATGGTAAAGACTTTGGTTATTGTATTAAAGATTATTTTCAATTGACGGGAATGCCAGCTTTTATTCCTAGATATGCTTTAGGAAATTGGTGGTGTCGTAATCTTCCTTATACGCAAGATGAAATTATTAATATTTCTAAAGAATTCAATGACAATAACATGCCATTATCGGTATTTTTATTAGATAAAGATTGGCATTTTAGACAAAAACCTGTTATAGATAATCAAACTAATAATGATGACCCTAATAAAAAGGAAATTAAAGTAAAAAAGCAAGAATTAGTTACTAATCCGCAAGATAAGTTATATGATACCGGGTTTACTTTTAATACTGATTTAATACCTAATCCTAAACGTTTAATTGAAGAACTTCATCAAAAAGGAATTAGAGTTGGGTTAAATACTAATCCTAAAGATGGTCTTCGTGACTATGAGTACTTTTTTGAAGAAATAAAGAAGTATTTACAACCAGATGAAAATGGTGTCATAAAATTTACGCCATACAATCCGCAATTCATTGATGTTTATCTAAAGCTTTTAATCCATCCATTGGAAAACTTAGGTGTTGATTTCTTCTGGAATGATTATGATGTTGAAACTAATGATATGCGTGTGACATGGCTCCTAAATCATTATTTATATAAAGATTTAGCTCGTAATCCTGACAAAAGAGGAATGGTTTTAGGTCGTAGTGGTATGGCGGCTGCCCATCGTTATCCTGTTTTGTATTCTGGTAAGACTAAAGTTGGTTGGGATAGTTTTAAAACCATACCATTCTTTAACTTATCAGCTTCTAACATTGGTGTGTGTTGGTGGAGTCATGATATTGGTGGTTATAATGATGGAATTGAAGATAGTGAGCTTTATATAAGATCCGTTGAACTTGGAACATTCTCACCAATTCTTAGATTCCACTCTGATAAAGGAAAATATTATAAGAGAGAACCATGGCGTTGGGATAAAAAGACCGCTGAAATCGTTGATGATTATCTCCGCATTCGTCATGAATTAATTCCTTATTTGTATACCGAAGCTTACGAGTATTATGATAAAGGTACAATGATTTTCCAACCATTATATTATTTATATCCTAAGTATTATGATGATTTAGTTTATCGCAATGAATATTTCTTTGGTCGTCAACTATTTGTTACACCAATATTGAATAAAAAAGATTTGGTAATGAACAGGACTATTCACCATTTCTTCCTACCTGATGGTATTTGGTATGATTTCTTTACTGGTAAGAAATATGTTGGAAAGAAAAAATATATTGCTTTCTACAAAGAAGAAGATTATCCCGTTTTTGCGCAAGCTGGAGCTATTATTCCATTATCTAAAAAGAGTAATATCAATAATACATCCGTACCAACTGACTTAGAAATTCAAGTTTTTGCTGGTCAAAATAATACTTATGTAATGTATGAAGATGATGGTATAAGTTCTCTTTATAAAGAAGGATATTATTTAAAAACGGAGCTTTCATATAACTATTTACCAAATAACTATACAGTTATAGTTCGTTCTATTGAAGGTAAAAGTGGTATCGTTCCAGATCGTCGTAATTACATAATTAGATTTAGAAACACCAAAGAAGCCGAAGTAGGGGCATACTTCAATGAAACAAGACTAGAGGAAACTCACTATACCAATGGTAATGACTTTGTTGTAGAAGTTAAAAATGTTCCAACAGTCGGACAATTAACGATTAACTGTAAGGGTGATAATATCGAAATGGATAATGCGCATGTAATGGGTGACGATATTGACGATATTTTAAATAACTTACAAATTCAAACTAAATTAAAAGAAGAGATAGCTAAAATAATATTTAGTGATGATGAAATTCGTATTAAACGTATTAATCTTACTAAATTAAAGAAAAAAGGTTTGGATAGATCATTTGTTAAATTATTTAAAAAATTACTTGAATATATGTACCAAGTTTAATATACTATTACTTGTAATTGCTGTGGAAAGTAGTAATGAATTGATTATTTGAAGAGAGTTAGTGGTTGGTGCAAACTAATAATATAGATTCATGAACTTGTTTCACAAAAGGCAAACCGTGTTATTCGCGTTAAGAAGATGAGTGCATAGTATTAACTATGAATTAAGGTGGTACCACGAGACTATTCGTCCTTATGAGGAAGAATGGTCTTTTTTTTAAAGGTAGGTGAAAGATATGAAAGTAGTTGCTTTAACTATTGTAGAGTTTTTAACAACACTACTAATTGTTTATTTACTATATTATTTATTTATGATAAGTAAATATGATAAAAATGGTAAACTGAAAAAAAAGAACAAAAGTGGTTTCTTTTATAAACTGTATTTAAAGATAAAACTATTTATTTTACCAACCAAAAATGAAAAAGATGAAATATTAGATCGTGGTCGAAAACCAAAAAAGATTAAAGAAGAAAAAGAAGATATTAAAATACCTACGGAAGTAGAAATATTAATTATTAAATATAATATTGATCTGAGTAAAATTAACTATAAAAAATTATTAAAAATAGTTGGTTTTACTTGTTCTATTGATATTGCTACTATATTATCAATTGTTTCATTATTACCAACTGATAATATTTATATCGAATTATTAGCTGGTGGCGTATTGATAATACCAGTAATATTGATAAGTTATAGTATTCTTGGAAAGTATTTTAAGAAGAAAGGAATCGTGAAAAAAGATGAAAAAAGAAATGCAAGCAACAAACGTAATCGAAAGTAAGTGGCAAAAATATTGGGAAGAAAATCAAGTTTTTGTTGCCCAAAACGATAGTGATAAACCTAAGTATTATTACTTAGTTGAATTTCCTTATCCAAGTGGGGCTGGACTTCACGTTGGACATGTTAGAAGTTATACAGCACTTGATGCTATGGCTCGTAAAAAGAGAATGATGGGTTATAATGTTTTATTCCCTTTGGGGTGGGATGCTTTTGGAGCACCTGCTGAACAATATGCCATAAAGAATCATATTCATCCTAAAAAAGCTGTTGAAGAAAATATTAAAGTATTTAAAGGACAAGTAAAAAAATTGGGAATGTCAGTTGATTGGACGAGAGAATTTTCAACAACTGATCCCGAGTATTATAAGTGGACCCAATGGCAATTTTTAAAGTTCTTTGAACATGGTATGGCTTATAAAGCCAAGAAGAACATCAACTGGTGTCCAAAGTGTAAGACAGGACTATCTAATGAAGATTCATCAGGTGGTGTTTGTGAAAGATGTGGAACCCAAGTTGAACAAAGAGAAAAAGAACAATGGATGTTAAGAATGAGTGATTATGCTCAAGACTTAATTGATGGTTTAGATGATACTGACTTCCAAGAGCGTATTAAAACAGCGCAAATCAATTGGATTGGAAAATCAACCGGTGCGGAAGTTGACTTTTCTATTAAAGAAATAGATGAAAAGTTAACTGTCTATACAACTAGACCAGATACTTTATATGGCGTAACTTTTATGGTTATTGCACCAGAACATCCATATATTGAAAAGTATGCTAATTTGATTACGAATTTAGATGAAGTTAAGAAATATCAAGAAGATACGAAAAAGAAAACAGAGTTTGAAAGAACGCAATTAGTTAAAGATAAAACGGGAGTAAAAATTGAAGGTTTAACAGCTATTAATCCTATTAATGATACCGAGATTCCCATTTATATATCTGACTATGTAATGATGAATTATGGAACCGGGGCTATTATGGCTGTTCCTGCTCATGATGATCGTGATTTTGACTTTGCTACTAAATTTGGTATTGAAATTATTCCTGTAATTGAAAAAATGACGGGTGAAAAAAGGGATAATGAGAGTTATAAGAAGAGCATTGTTGCTGTTTTACATGACCCTAAAACGAATAAGTATCTAACAATTAACTGGCATGAAAAAGGTGGAAGATTATTTGTTGGTGGTACTAGAAAAGAAGATGAACCATCACTTGATTGTGCTAAGAGAGAAATAATTGAAGAGACTGGTTATACTGATTTTGAATTAGTTAGAACAACTTTCCCTGTTAATCATCATTACTTTGCTTTCAATAAGAACAAAGCTTTTGAAATTGATTGCGATGGCTTCTTATTTGAATTAAAAAGTGATAAAAAACAAGATGTTAATCGTGATGAAGATGAAATTTTTGATGTTGAATGGGTTGATGAAGAAACTATTAAGAAGGAAGTTAAAGATGAACTTCATCAAACTATTTTTGAATATGGTGTTAGGCCAAAAGCTCATACTGAGGGTGGAAAAATGATCAATTCTGGTGTTTTGAATGGCTTAACTAATAAAACAGACTCAATTAAGAAAATGATTGAATACTTAAAAGAAAAAGGAATTGGTCGTGAAAAGACAAACTTTAAATTACAAGACTGGATTTTCTCACGTCAAAGATTTTGGGGTGAACCTATTCCTTTGGTATATTGTGAAGATTGTGGTTGGGTTCCTGTTCCAGAAAAAGACTTACCAGTTCGTTTACCAGATGTAACAGAGTATGAACCAACTGATGATGGTGAGAGTCCACTTGCTAAAATTACGGATTGGGTTAATACGACTTGTCCAAAGTGTGGAAAGAAAGCTAAAAGAGAAACGGATACTATGCCTAACTGGGCTGGATCTTCTTGGTATTGGTTAAGATATATGGATCCGCACAATGATAAGGAATTTGTTTCACAATCTGCTTTAAAATATTGGGGACAACTAGATTGGTACAATGGTGGTATGGAACACGCAACAAGACATTTGTTATATGCTAGATTCTGGAATCAATTCTTATATAACATTGGACTTGTTCCTTATAAAGAACCATTTAAAGTAAGAGTTTCTCATGGCATGATTTTAGGTGAAGGTGGCGTTAAGATGAGTAAGAGTCTTGGTAATGTCATCAATCCTGATGATGTCATTAAGACATATGGTGCTGATGCTTTGCGTTGTTATGAAATGTTCATTGGTGACTATGAAAAAGAAGTATCTTGGAGTGAAAAAGGTTTAAATGGATGTAAGCGCTTTATCGATCGTATCGTTAGACTTGGTGATAAAGTTATTGATGGTACTTCTTATTCTCCAAACCTTGAAAAAATCATGCACAAGAGTATCAAAAAAGTTACCGAAGATATCGATAGTATGAAATTTAATACGGCAGTATCAACATTGATGATTCTTTTAAACGAAATGGAAAAAGAAGAGACAATTACAAAGCAAGACTATCGTACTTTGTGCTTATTGTTAAATCCAATTGCTCCTCATACAACGGAAGAGTTAAATGAGATGTATGAACTTGGTGAACCTTTATGTAAGTCTTCTTGGCCAACTTATGATGAAACAAAGTTAGTCGAAGAAGAAAAAGAAATAGCTGTCCAAGTAAATGGAAAGGTTCGTGCGACAATTAAAGTAAATATCAATGATGATGAAGAAACAATTAAAGGAAAAGCTATGCAAGAAGAAAATGTCATTCGCCATATAGAAGGAAAAGAAATTGTCAAAGTTATCGTCATCAAAGGTAAAATAGTTAATATTGTTGTTAAATAGGAAGCCAAAGGTTTCCTTTTTTTAATAATTGCTTGATAATAAATTTATTATATGATAATATATTTTTATGAAGGGAACTTCATAAAAAAAGGATACATTTGATTTTTATCAGATGTATTCCTTAATGGTTACATCTGAAATCAACAATAGTTGAAATCAGATGTTTTTGCTATTTAGATAGTAAACAAAATACTAGAATAAATATGATGATAATAATGCTATAAAAAGAAGTTCCCTTCTAGTCATATTAACAACCAAAAATAAAAGTATTTAAGAAAGGAAAACATCTGATTTTTCAAATGCATCTAATCGTTATAATTACTCTTATTCGACAAATTTCCTTTATCAAATTCCTTAAAATTTAATTGGTGATAATATGAAAGTTAAAGTTTTTGATGAATCCCATGAAAAAGATTTAGAAGAAAGTATTAATAGTTTTCTAGAAGAAGGACATGACGTTATCGACATAAAATATGAGGTCTCTGTCGCAATTTTTTCAGAGGAACAAGTATATTGCTTTTCGGCAATGATTTTATATCGCTAAAATTATGATAAATATGTGAAAATATTGCCAATTTATTGATTTTATAGGTACTTTTCTTATATAATATTATAGGAAATGAGAGGTGACATTATGTTAGAAATAAAAAACGTTACAAAGATCTATGAGACTGCTGGTTTTAAACAAAAAGCTCTAGATAATGTCAGCATTAAATTTCCTAAAAGTGAATTTGTCTCTATCCTTGGACAAAGTGGTAGTGGTAAAACAACACTTTTAAATATTATTGGTGGTTTAGATGAATACACATCTGGAGACTTAATCGTTAATGAAATAAGTACTAAAAAGTTTAAAGATAGAGATTGGGATTCTTATCGTAATCATCGTGTTGGTTTCATTTTTCAAAGTTATAATTTAATTACGCATCAAACGATATTAAAGAATGTTGAACTTGCTTTAACTCTTTCTGGTATTTCTCGTAATGAAAGAAAGAAAAGAGCTATTAAAGCTCTAAAAGAAGTAGGACTAGAACAACATATTAACAAAAGACCAAACCAACTATCTGGTGGTCAAATGCAAAGAGTGGCGATTGCGCGTGCCCTTATAAATGATCCAGAAATAATTTTAGCTGATGAACCAACGGGAGCACTTGATTCTGATACCAGTGTTCAAATAATGGATTTATTAAAGAAAATATCTAAAGATAAATTAGTTATAATGGTAACTCATAATCCGGAACTTGCTAAAAAGTATTCAAGTCGTATTATCAATATTAAAGATGGAAAAATAATAGCTGATTCTAATCCTTGTGATAGTCGTAATCGAAAAGAAGAGGAAGAAAAGACAAAGAAGAAAACGAAAAAAACTAAAATGTCTTTCTTAACAGCATTATCCTTATCTTTTAATAACTTGATGACGAAAAAAACGCGAACTATTTTAGTTTCGGTAGCTGGCTCAATAGGAATTATTGGTATTGCCTTGATACTTGCTGTTTCGACTGGTTTTCAAAACTATGTTGATTCTATTCAAGAAGATACTTTAACGTCATATCCCCTTACGATTTATCAAGAATCAACCGATATGACAAGTTTATTGTTGTCAATGACAAGTGAAGGAGAAAAAACTGCTAACCCTAATGAAGTAAAAGAACAACAATATATTACATCAATGTTATCAAGTGTTAGTACTAACGATTTGCGCAGCTTTAAAAATTACTTAGATAAAAATTATAAAAAAGTAGAAGAAGATATCTATAATACACAATACTCTTATAGTGTTGATCCTAACATTTATACAATTGATGCTAAAAACAAATTAGCGCGCATTAACCCTAGCAATTTATTCAGTTCCATGATGGGAAATAATACTATCATGAGTTCTTATTCTTCAATGACTTCTATTTTCTCACAAATGGTTGATAATCGTGCTGAAATAGAACAAGATTATGAAGTTTTAGCGGGAAGATGGCCTAAAAACTATGATGAAATGATTATTGTTTTATCAGAACCAAATTCTATTTCAGATTTACTTGTTTATTCTTTGGGACTTCGTGATACTGATGAATTGACTAAGTTGATTACCGGTATAATGAGTGGTGAAAAAGTTAATATCAACAATGAACCTTTAACATTTACTTATGAAGACTTAATGAATATTGATTTAAGATTGATAATGCCAGCCGATACATATAAATTTAATTCTAAATATGACGTTTATGAAGATATGACTGATGATGATAAATACATGGAAGAATTATATGAAAAAGCTACTAAGTTAAAGATTGTTGGTGTTGTTAGTCCTAAAGAAGGTGTGACATCAATGGCTTTAAGACCAGGAGTTGGTTATACCTCTGATTTAGTAAAACACATTATTGATTATTCAAAAGATACAAAAGTTGTTCAAGAACAAATTGAAAACAGTGAAGTAGATGTCTTCTCTAGTAAGAGATTTGATAGTGAAAAGAATGATTTTGATTTTGAATTTTCAGATTTAGTAAAAGTCGATAGTGAGAAGTTAAAGAGTGCCTTTAATATAAATATCAATCAAAAGAAGTTAGAGGAACAAACACAAAGTTATATGAAAGAAATAAACGATGCGATAACCGCAGATATTACACCAGCTAAAAAGATGTTTAATGATAACTTAAATACTTTTGTTAATGGTATCTTTGATAGTATTGGTGAAGGTAAAGAGTTTACTTCTAATGATATTGATAGTATTGTTGACAAATATTTGAGTAATAGCGCTAATGATAAATTATTAGCTAAGATGGAAAAAGATTATGTCCTACCAAAAGATGTTTATAAACAAGCCTATAGTGGTCTATTAAAAGGTTTATTAACTGCTTATGTTGCGGGTTATAATGTTGCGATGAGTCAGGTTCCTGGATATGTTGTCGATGAAGAAAATCCAAAAGTTATCGTTGTAACCCAAATAAAAGATGGCGTTATAAAAGGATATTTAGACGATGCTGCTATTATTGGTACTAGTGAAAAAATGGCTATAACTATGACTGAAACGGTAATGAAAAAAGAGATTTTAACAAAAGTTGGAGAGATGACAGCTAATATTACTAGTAGTTTTGCTAATGCCTTTAGTATTGATGAAGAAAAAATTGCTTCTGCTTTTGAACTTAACTTTACGGAAGAAGAGCTTTCAAGAGTTGTTAATGCCATGATGAATCCAACCGAGACAACCCAGAAGTCTAATTTAATTCTTTTAGGTTATCAAGATTTAGAAGAACCTACATACATTTCTTTCTATTTCAATAGTTTTGATGGTAAAGAACATTTCTTATCTTTCATTGATAACTATAATGAAGTTGTCCATAAAGATAAACAGATAAACTATTCTGATACGACAGGAATTCTTATGTCATCTGTTAAAACAATTGTTAATGCCGTAAGTTATGTCTTGATTGCTTTCGTATCCATTTCGCTTGTCGTTTCAAGTATCATGATTGGTGTCATTACTTACATATCTGTTTATGAACGAACTAAAGAAATTGGAATACTACGTGCTATTGGAGCATCAAAAGGAAATATTTCTTCAATCTTCAATGCTGAAACATTTATTATTGGTTTCTTATCAGGATTATTTGGAATAGGTATTTCTTATTCATTGATTCCAATAATTAATAAAGTATTACATCACTTCACAGGAAACATTCCTCTTTCTGCATCGCTTGCTGTTAATA
>CANQWJ010000009.1 GCA_947627525.1 uncultured Bacilli bacterium | reverse complement strand
GTAATAGGAGGGAAATTATGAAAGTAAGATCATCAGTTAAACCAATCTGTGCTAAATGTAAAGTTATTAAGCGCGGTGGAAAAGTAAAAATTATTTGTGAAAATCCAAAACACAAACAAGTACAAGGTTAATGAAAGGAAGTGTGATTTATGGCTCGTATTAAAGGTGTAGATATACCTAATGATAAGCAAGTAGGAACATCACTAACTTATATTTATGGTGTTGGAAAAGCAACTGCTAAAAAAGTATTAGAAGCTGCTAAAATTGATGAAACAAAAAGAGTAAAAGATTTATCAAACGAAGAATTAGATAAGATTCGTGATGAAATTTCTAAATATGTAGTTGAAGGAGATTTACGTCGTGATGTTAATATGAACATCAAAACAAAAATGGAAATTAACTGCTATCAAGGAGTTCGTCATAAAAGAGGATTACCAGTAAGAGGACAATCTACTCGCAGTAATGCTCGTACTCGTAAGGGTAAAGGTAAAACTGTTGCTAATAAGAAGAAATAATAAAAAAGGAGGTCAAAGTTTATGGCTTATAAGACTAGAAAAAGAAAAGTTAAGAAAAATGTGCCAGAGGGTATTGCTCATATCCATGCCACATTTAATAACACTATTACTACTATTTCTGACAAAGAAGGAAATGCAATTGCTTGGTCAAGTAGTGGTGCAATAGGATTTAAAGGTAGTAAAAAATCAACTCCTTTCGCAGCAGGTATGGCTGCTGAAGCTGCTGGTAAAGCTGCTTATGATATGGGAATGCGTAAAGTTGAAGTTTTTGTTAAAGGTTTAGGACCTGGACGTGAAACAGCTATTAGATCACTTCAAACAGCAGGATTAGAAGTTACTGCTATTAATGATGTGACACCAATTCCACATAACGGATGTCGTCCACCAAAACGTCCTCGCGGTTAATAGATAAGCGTGTGGTTAAAAATAAAAGGGAGGTAGTTTCAATGGTAGAATTTGAAAAACCAAATTATAAAATAACTGATTATGTAGAAAGTAATTTCTATGGAAAGTTTGAACTTGAGCCACTTGAAAGAGGGTTCGGAACAACTTTAGGTAATGCTTTAAGACGTGTTATGTTATCTTCATTACCAGGATCTGCTATCAGCAGTGTTAAAATTGAAGGTGCACTTCATGAGTTCCAAACAGTTGAAGGTATTGTTGAAGACGTAACAACTATCATTTTAAATTTAAAGCAAGTAGTTTTAAAAAATCATTCAGAAGAAATGAAGACTGTTAGAATCGATGTCGATAAAGAAGGACCAGTAACAGCTGGTGATATCGATCACGATAGTGATATTGAAATTTTAAATCCTGATTTAGTAATTGCTAATGTTGCTAAAGGTGGACATTTAGTTATGGAAATGACTGTATCTAATGGTCGTGGATATGTTAAGAGTGAAGAAAATAAGAAATTATTAGATATCAAAAAAGTTGGTGTTATTCCAATAGATTCTTTGTTCTCACCAATTGAAAGAGTTTCTTATGATGTTGAGAGTGCTCGTGTAGGACAAGATGAAAGTTATGATAAATTAGTAATGCAAGTTTGGACAAATGGTTCAATGCGTCCAGAAGAAGCAATTGCTCTTGCTTCAAGAATATTAATTGAACATTTCAACATATTAACTAACTTGAGTAATATTGCTGATATGACAGGTATGATGATTGAAAAGACAGAAGATCCAAAAGTAAAAGCATTAGAGACAACAATCGAAGATTTAGATTTCTCAGTTCGTGCTTACAATTGCTTAAAGAGAGCTGGAATTCATACATTACAAGACTTAGTTAATAAGAGTGAATCTGAAATGATGAAAATTCGTAATTTAGGTAAAAAATCTCTAAAAGAAGTATTAGACAAAGTTAGAGAACTTGGCTTAGTATTACGTGATGAAGACTAGTTAGGAGGGATACTATGGCATATAGAAAATTAGGTGTAGATAACAAACATAGAAGAAGCATGCTTGCTAACATTACCAAAGATGTTATTATGAATGGTAGAGTTCAAACTACTGATACAAGAGCAAAAGAAGTTCGTAAATTTGTTGATAAGATGATTACTTATGGAAAGAATGGTAGTTTAGTTTCTAGAAGAAAGGCACTTGCTTTCCTTCAAAATGATGAAGCTGCTGTTAAGAAAGTATTTGATGAACTTGCTCCTAAGTATGCTACTAGAAATGGTGGATATACAAGAATCATTAAATTATCAGAAAGACGTGGGGACGACGCTCTAATGGTAGTTTTAGAGTTAGTTGATTAATAATAAAGATAATTGTAGATAATTGTTATTGCAATTATCTTTTTTTGTTTATAGATATTTGTTTTTAATAATATTTTTGTTATAATCAAAAGTAGAGGTGTTAGTATGGCTAAGAGGAGAAAGAGAAGATTAAAAAAAGGTCCAGTTCTTGTATTATTACTTTTAATAGTTCTTTTAGTAGTATATTTTTATACCCATACTAATAAATATTTATTTGATAAGGGATTTACTAAAACATATAATAATTTAATTAATACTTATGAAGATTTTAATAAAAAATATTTCCCTTATAGTGATAGTGATTATTATAGTAAGACAGATACAAAGATTACCATTAAAACTAATGAAAAGGATAATACTATTTCTTTACTTGGTGACTTATATTTAACTTCTAAAGATAATTATTTTGATTTAGATTTAGAAGTAGAAAAAGATAAATATAATTTAGAGATGTTATCAAGAGATGGACAATTATATTACAAAATAGATGATTCTAATTTTTATAATACATCTTTTAGTAATAATAATTATTCCATGGATGTATTTAAAGATTTAGTAACTGTTTTAAAGAAATCTGTTAATGGTAATATAAAGGGTTCTAATCTTGTAAAAGAAAAAGAAAAGATAACTATTTCTGATAAGGAATATAATAGTAAAAAGATAACTTTAAATATTGATGAAAAGACATATAATCAAATAATTATTTCTTTTTTTAATAATTTAAAAGTAGATGATTCTTTATTAGAAAAATTATTATCTTTTGGTAATTATACTTCTAAAGAAGAATTATTAAATTATATTAAAACAGAAATTACACATTATGAAACAGCTTTAGAAAAGAGTTCTAGTGATAAAATAATTAGTAAAGTTTCTCTTTGTTTTAAGGGTTCTAAAGTATTGAGAACGGATATTGAATTATTGAGTGAAATAAATTATAAGATTTCTTATATTAACTATAAAGATTACTTTGAGATTAGTTATAGTGAGAATGATCAAAATAGTTCTTATATAAAAGTTAATTCTAATAAGATTGATATCTTTATTGATGGTCTTACTTATGGTAGTGGTACTTATGATGATAATTCATTCAAGATTAATTTCACTGATTACTCTAAAACAAATATTGGTCATATAAATTATTCTTATAAAGATAATAAATCAGATATTGACCTTACTATTGATCTAGATGGTATTTATTTAGAACTTATCTCTAATAATACGATTACCGAAAATAAAAAATTACCAAATGTTGATACGAGTTCTAGTACATCTAGTAGTAAGATGACTTCAAGTGATAAAGCAAAGTTTGAAAAGATTTTAAAAATACTTAATTAATTATTTCTTCAAGTGTTTTTCCTATGTTATAATTAGTTTGGAGATGGTTGAATGAAAGCATTGATAACGGGTGCATCTTCAGGTATTGGTTATGAGATGGCACAGTATTTGAGTGAACTAGGATATGACTTAATTTTAGTTGCGCGTGATAAAGAAAAATTACAAGAGATGCAGCAAGACCTCAAGGTCAATGTCAAAATTATCGTTGCTGATTTATCCATTGAAAATAAGTTAAAAGAAGTTTATGTTCTTTGTAAGAATGAAAACATAGATGTTCTTATTAATAATGCGGGATTTGGTATGTGTGGTTATTTTACGGAAACCGATTTAAATCGTGAATTAGAAATGATTAATACTAATATCCGCGCTGTTCACATTTTAACTAAATTGTTTTTAAAAGATATGAAAAAAAGAAATAGTGGTTACATTTTAAATGTTGCTTCAAGTGCGGCTTTTGAGCCAGGACCTTTAATGGCAACCTATTACAGCACGAAAGCTTATGTTTTAAGATTAACTACTTCATTATATGAAGAATTAAGAAGGGAAAAATCAAAGGTTGTAGTATCTTGCTTGTGCCCTGGACCAGTGGATACGAACTTCAATCGAGTTGCTGGGGTAACATTTTCGATAAAGCCATTGACAAGCAAATATGTCAGTCGTTATGCTATTAAGAAAATGTTCAAGAAAAAATTGATTATTATTCCTGGTTTAAAAATGAAAGTGGCCGTTTTCTTCGCGCGATTTGTACCAACTAAAGTTTTAGCTCGCATAACATATCGCATTCAAAGTAAAAAAATTAGGAATAAAAGAGAAAGTTAGATTTCTCTTTTTTGATACAAAAGGGTGGTAATATGAGTACAGTTACAGTTGACAAATTAAAGTTCTCTTATGGAGAAAAGGAAGTATTGAAGGATATCAGTTTTAAGGTTAAAATGCCGTCTATGATATCGATTATTGGTCCTAATAATTGTGGTAAGAGCACACTTATTAAATGCTTATCAGGAATTATGCCCGTTGAAGAGTCAATAATGATTGATGATATTGTCTTGAATAAGAAAAACATTAGAAAGTATGCTCGTAATATTGGGGTCATTTTTAGTAGTGATTTCAAGCAATTTCTTTTTGAAAATGTCATTGATGAAATCGCTTTTCCACTATGTAATTTGAATTATCGTAAAAAAGAGATAAAGAAGCGTATTAATGAAATGAGTTCTCTTTTATTCCTTGATGATATACTTTCTAAAAAGACTAATGAATTGAATGCCGTTGAAAAAGTAAAAGTTCTTCTGGCGACAGCTCTCATTCATGGTCCTCAAGTTCTTTTATTAGATGATATATTAATTGGTCTTAATAATACTGAACGTGAACGCATTCTCTTAATTCTAAAAAGAGTTATTGAAGAACAAGGAATCATTGTTATAATGACTTCTTCTAACCTTATGGACACTATTTATAGTGATGCGGTTTTAGTTATTGAAGGTGGTGTCATAAGATATAGTGGAACATTAAATGATATCTTAGAACACGATAATGTTTTAACGCGATTGGGACTTGAGATTCCACCAATGATGGATATATCATTAAAACTAAAATTTTATAATTTATTAGATGATGTCATTCTAGATGAGGAAGAGATGGTGAATGCTTTATGGGATTAGTACTAGAAAATATTAAATATAAAAATTTATTGAATACCATTTCTTATCGTTTTTCAAGAAGAAGAGTTACAGGAATCTATGGGGAAGATGCTAACTATTTGTTAGATATCATAAATGGTGATATTACTGATTATGATGGTTATGTCATTTTAGAAAAGTTAATTATTGATAGTTCTTTCTATAAAGAGTATCCAAGAGCTATCGCTTTAATTGAACCTTATCCTAATTTCTTTACTAATAAAGTTAATGATGAAATAAAGTTTAATTTAGATATTCGTAATTATCAAGTAGAAGACTTAGAAGCAAAAGAAAAAGAAATGTTAGATCTCGTTGGTCTAAATGAAGATATCTTAAATCGTGATATTCATACTTTATCAACGAGTGAAAAATACCTTCTTAGTGTTGTCATCAATCTATTATATGAACCAGATATCATCCTTTTTAAAGATGTCTTTACTGGTTTAGATCACAATAGTAAGAAAAGATTAAATATGATTATTAATAATTTAAAAGAAGATAAGAAAATAGTTGTTGTAACGAGTAATGATACTAATATTTTATATGATATAACTGATGAAGTAATTTTATTGAATGGTAATAGTGTTTACATTAGTGGCACGAGTGAAAAATTATTTACTTCAATGGAATTAATGAAGGAGCAAGTGATACCAATGCCTAATATAACTAAACTAACTTATATAGCTAAGAATAATAAGAAAGTAAAATTATCTTTTCATAAAGATGTAAGAGATATTATAAAGGATATATATAAACATGTATAAGAGTTTAAGTTTTTTTGGTAAGTTTGTTAGTTTAGTATTATTAATTATAGCTATGGTCATTATTAAAAATTATAATATTTTCTTATTGATATGTGGTATGGTTTTCTTAGTCAGTTTTATCAATAAAGATAATAAATATTTCTTTTTCTGTCTCTTATTATTTGTCTTTACTTATTTATCTACTTATAACGAAGCAACTTTTATTGTTTTAAAATTTTTATTAGTAGGTATTTATGCTTTAATAATTGAATCTAGTCTCATGTCTTTAGAAAAGAGATATTTATATGATTTATTCTTTTATCGTAGTAAGAGTAGTAAGAGATTACGTAATTATATAAAGAAATATTATTATCGTGAATTATATAATAATAATGTTGAAAACAATCAAAAAATAAATAAATATGTTACTAATACAAAGAAATATAATAAGTATTTAGATAATGAAGTTTCTAAAAAGACCGAGAAAGAAATAGATGACTTATATTTAGTTGATCGTGTTAGATATGATCATTATTTCAATCATAAAAAAGGTAGAATAACCTTTGCTTGGAATAATTATGATAATTTCTATATTGCCGTAAGTTTAGTTCTTTTCGTCATTACTTTTGTTTTTGGTAGGTGATATAGTTGCGTTATAAAATAACTTTTTCTTATGATGGAACAGCTTTTCATGGTTATCAAAAACAAGATGGATTGCGTAGTGTTGAAGGTTGTTTAGAAAAAGCTTTATATGATATCAATAATCATACGGAAACGAAGATTTATTCTTCAGGAAGAACGGATCGTGGGGTCCATGCAAGGGGCCAAGTAGGGCATTTTGATTTGAGTGTTGATATTACTTTGTACAAATTGAAATGTGCTTTAAATAGTCTTTTACCAGATGATATTCATGTCATTAAAACAGCGTTAGTTTCTGATGATTTTCATTCGCGTTATATGGCTAAAAGTAAAAAGTACATCTATTATTTAAATACTGGTGAGTATGATCCATTAATGCGTAATTACATTTATCAGTACAATCATGAGTTAGACTATCAAAAGATGGAAATAGCTATTAAAGATTACATTGGTGTTCATGATTTTCATTCTTTTGTATCTGACGATTGTCTTAAAGATAGTTATGTAAGAGAAGTATATGATGCTCATTTAGAAAAAGATGGCGATATCTTAAAATTTGTCTTTGTTGGTAATGGTTTTATGAAATATCAAGTTCGTAATATGGTTGGTACTTTGATAAAAATTGGTAAGGGTAAACTTGATGTCAGTGCTGTTAAAGAGATATTAGCTGATGAAAAAAATAAAAAGATGGTCACAACGGCTAAGAGTGAAGGTCTTTATTTGGAAGAAGTTACATATTAACTTCTTTTTTTGAATAAATATAAAAATAGTGTTAATATTAATTATGAGAATAGGGAGGAAATATGGAAGAAAAATTAGAAAAATATGCTGATTTATTGTTAGTAAAATGCTTGAATTTAAAAGAAGGACAACCTCTTTTGATAACTAGTCCTATTGAATCGTACGAATTTGTCCGAATTCTTACTAAAAAAGCTTATGAGATGGGAATTAAAGATATTTATTTTGATTGGTCTGATAGTTATTTAAAGCGTTATCAATTATTAAATTTCAGTGATGAAGAATTAGAAACAAGTCCATTTTGGAATAAAAAAATATATGATGAATATGCTAAAAAAGATGGAGCATTCTTAATGTTAAGTGCTGAAGAAAGCGATGTTTTTGATGATATTGATCCGGAAAAAATATCTAAAAGTAGTTATATAAGTAGAACAACTCGTCCTATATATAAAGAAAAACAGGGAAAGTATGAAGTCCCTTGGTGCATTGCCCTTGTTTCAACGGAGATTTCATCTAAAAAGGTTTTTCCTGATGTTGTTGATTCTAAAAATAAATTATGGGAAGAAATCTTTAAGGCTTGTCAAATCGATAAAGATGATCCGATTGCTTCATGGGACGAAAAAGTATCAAGGAATAAAGAAAATTCTTCTAAGTTAAATAGTCTTCATTTACAAAAACTACATTATACGAATAGTCTTGGGACAGATTTAGTAGTTGAGTTGGGGGATGATCATATTTGGTGTGGGGCAGATGAAAAAATGCCTGATGGTAGACCCTTAATGGTCAATATGCCAACTGAAGAGATTTTCACTAGCCCTTTAAGAGATAAAACTGAAGGTATTGTCTATGCTTCTAAACCTCTTGTTTATAATGGTTCATTAATTGAAAATTTTTGGATTCGTTTTGAAAAAGGAAAAGTAGTTGATTTTGATGCTGAAACAGGAAAAGAAGTTTTAGATGGCTTAATCAATTTAGATGAAGGTTCATGTATGCTTGGAGAAGTCGCTTTAGTCGAATACGATTCACCGATATCTAATTCCAAAATACTATTTTATAACACATTGTATGATGAAAATGCATCTTGTCATTTAGCCCTTGGAAATGGTTTTCCTTCTTGCTATAAAAATGGTGTTAATATGACGGAAGAAGAACTTTTAGAAGTAGGTGTTAATCACTCCAATGAACATACTGATTTCATGGTTGGAACGAGTGATTTAAAGATTGTTGGAACGACTGTTGAAGGTGAAGAAGTTCTAATCTTCGAAAATGGCAATTTTGCTTGGTAATACAATAAAAAATGCTCCTAAAATTGTTGACTTTTAGGGGTGTTTTTAGTATAATCTCAATTGGTACATTAATTATCCCCACATTATTTTGATTTGTTTCCGGAAATCAAAGATAGTAAAAAAGGAGAAAAGATTATGAATAGTTATATGCAAAAGAAAGAAACAGTAGAACGTAAATGGTATGTTATCGATGCTGAAGGACAAGTTCTTGGTCGCGTTGCTGCTAAGGCTGCCCATATGTTGCGTGGAAAACATAAACCTACTTATACGCCACATATCGATTGTGGTGATTACATCATTATCATCAATGCTGAAAAAGCTGTTCTAACTGGTAATAAGTTAGAAGATAAGATGTATTACAATCACTCAATGTATCCAGGAGGATTAAGAGTGAGAAGTGCTAAAGTAATGCAAGAACAATATCCAGTTGAAATGGTTGAAAGAGCAGTTAAAGGAATGTTACCTCACAATAGACTAGGTAGACAAATGTATAAGAAATTATTTGTTTATGCTGGTAGTGAACATCCACACATGGCTCAAAAACCAGAAGTTTTGGAAATGAAATAGGGAGGTAAATGGAAATGGCAAATAAAAAATTCTATTATGGTACAGGTAAAAGAAAAACTAGTATTGCAAAAGTAAAATTAATACCTAGTGGTAGTGGAAAAATTACCGTTAATGGTAAAGATGTTAATGAATATTTACCTTATGAAACTTTAGTTCTTGACTTAACGCAACCATTAGATGTTACTAATACAAGAGACATATTTGATGTTGAAGTAACAGTTAAAGGTGGAGGTTTCTCAGGACAAACTGGAGCAATCCGTTTAGGAATTGCAAGAGCATTACTTGAATACGATTCTACAACTGCAAGTGATAGTGAGAACTCTTTCCGTAAATTACTTAAACCAGAAGGATTCATTACGAGAGATGCAAGAATCAAAGAACGTAAGAAACCAGGTTTAAAGAAGGCAAGACGTGCTCCACAATTCAGCAAGCGTTAGAAAATTTTATACCCTACAATCAACATGGTTGTGGGGTTTTATTATTATAAGTGTTATAATAATTTTGGAGGAGTATTATGGCGCATGTTTTTATTGTTAATGAAAAGACTTTAAACGTTCATTTAAATTATTTATTTGCAGGAACTGGTTCAAAAGATAATTATTGTGATTTTATTTTTGATTATAATTTAGATTTGAATTATAAAATAGAAGAAATGCTTGTAAGTATGATTGCTGATATATCTAGAATAAGAGAAAATGATAAAATATTATTTTATTTACAGGGTACAAAGAAGAGTGAAGGATTATTTTTTGGATCTTTTGTTGCTAAAGGAAAAGCTTTTTTATCAGATAAAAATGATCATTATTTAAATGATGAACTTGGTAAACTGTTAACTTTTAGGATTAAGATTGCACCAGATGAATTATATTCTAAAGGTATTACTGAAAGAGAATGTCTTGATAGTTTAGAAGGAATAGATAAACCTTATCAAATGTGTTGGAGTTTAATATATCGAAAATTAAGAGCAAATAGAGGATGTACTATGATAACTGATTATGAGTATGAATCTATTATGGAAAAGATAAGAAAGAAGAATAATTATCAAAGATTAGATGCTGATAATTTAGGTTATAATAGTGAAAATAATTCTATTGAAGAAAAATCAACTATTAATAAATATACTGGAAAAGAGAAAAGTTTAAATATATTTAATAGGTTAAAATATAAGTATGATAAAAATAATGCTTTTGAAGTTCATTTACAAGCATATATTATGCAAAATCTTGAAAGTATTGATGAATTAAAAATATTAGATAATAACATAAGTTGGATAGGAAATGAAATGTCTTGTGGTATTGGAATGCAAAGTATTGATGTAATATTTACACAAGAAAATAAAAATGAAGTACATGTAATAATATGTGAATTGAAATATAAGCAACCTGATGTTTACATAGAAAAGCAAATTGAGAAATATGTTGATTGGTTGTGTCAATATTATGCACCAACTTTAAAAAGCAAAAAAGTTGTAATTCATCCTACAATTGTTGCTCAAACACCTACTAAAAATACTAAACAGAAATTTAAAAATGTTAGTTTTAAATTTAATAGTTCAAACAGTAACATATTAATTGATGAAACAAGATATATTTCTTTTAAAGTAACTGATGAGCAATTGTTATTTAAAAGGGAGGAAGATATATTATGTCAATAGAAAATTTTAAAATTGGTAGTAAAGCATATTTATTTCTTAAATTAGCTAAACCTGATTCTGAAGGAAATACTAGATGGGTATCAAAAGATGAATTTGTTGGTGAATATGCTTCTTTAATGTTTAAAAATGGAGCTGATTGGTGTAGAAAAGAATCATTAATTGCTAAAACATATAATATTGAATTTGACAAGTCAGTTACTCCAGGAAATAGTATTGATCGCATTAGATTAAATGGTTTAAAAGATTTAGAAGACGGAAGTCAAAACATAAGATCGGATATTAAAAAATATTACAAAACAAAAAGATGTGTTATTTTAGGAACCAGTAATCCTGAAGTTGATCATAAAAACGGTTGGAAAAATGATTATAAAGTTATGAATACATCAACTCAAAAAAGGGAGGACTTTCAACCTTTGAGTAAGGCGGCTAATGATGCTAAAAGACAGTTTTGTAAAGAATGTCGCCGTACTAAAAAAAGATTTGATGCTAAATTGCTTGGTTATCCCATTTCTTTTTATGCTGGTGATGAAGAGCATGATGAAACAGAAAAAGGATGTGTAGGATGTTTTTGGTATGATCCTTTAGAATTTAGAAAGCATTTAAAAGAAAAATAATTAAGTATATAAGTATAGAAGTTTTAAGTAGACAATAAAAAATATTTAAATTAATTATGTAGTTGTAGGGGATAAAATGAAAAAGATGGAACGATGGATAAAAAATTATATAGAGGGAATTGACATATCAAATATTGAATGGCTTGATTTGTCCTATGATGAATTAAATAAATTTTTTGATGAAAACTATATTGATAAACGTGATTGGTCCTGGGTAAGAGATATTGATCCTAATATTCCTTTAAAATATCTTGATGGTAATTTTTCAGATCGAACAGAAAAGGAATGGGTTCATGACATGAGTTCAAGTATGCCATCTGATGCTCCCCTAGGAATGTGCTATTTATCATTTCGTTACATGAATCCCTATAACCGTTATTTAATTGGTGTTACACCTAATAATATTGGTAAAAAGACCATTCTTGCCGCAATGTCTTACATTGACAAATATACGTTATATACTGAACAAAAAAAGCCAATGACTTATGTATCGACAGTAGAGACTAATTTATATTTTTGGCATAGAGGTCTATACAATCGTTTATGTGAAGAAGCCATTAATCATTTAAATCCTGAACAAAACATAATAATTAGTACTGAATCAAGAATGGGAAAAGTCTGTTCAACAGCTTCTACACTTGAGAAAATACTACGAAAGAATGGTTTTGATAAATACTTTTTTGTAAGTGATCCTAAACTTTTTCATTCCCAAGAGTTCCATGATTTAGTGTGTGGTAACGATGTCAAAGTTAAAATAAAAACAGATAATAAAGAGACAACTAATTAATAAAACATTTATTTAGATGTCTTCTTTTTTATTTTATGGAATAAAATTAATTGAGGTGAAAAAGTGGAGATAATGGATTATATCATACAAAATAGGTTAATTTTAATACCTGTTTTATACATAATTGGTATTTTTATTAAGAGAACCCAATTTATCAAAGATAAATATATTCCTTTGTTTCTTTTACCATTTGGTATTTTCTTTTCCATTTTAATGGGCGGTGAAACAATTATCAATGATATCATTCAAGGTGTTTTAGTAACAGGAGCTACAGTTATGGGGGATCAAATGATAAAACAAATGCAAAAAGAAGAATAACTATAATCTTAGATATTTTTCTTTTTTCTTCTCCTTTTTTTCATTAAATTTTCATACAAAAAGTTTGGTTATATGTTATAATCAAATAGTAGGTGAGAATAATGAGGGATAAGCAGTTTAAAAACCTAGATGAACAACTTGAAATATTTAAGTATAAGGGTTTGGTCATTGAAGACGAAAAGTTTGCGAAAAGTGTTCTTCTTCGTGAAAACTACTTTTTCTTAAATGGTTATCGTCATCTTTTTATGAAATCAGCTAATAATAAGAAATATATTGAGGGTACTACTTTTGAAGAGTTATATAGTTTATTCTTGTTTGATCGTCAATTTCGTAATATTATTTTTAAAAATTTATTAATTATTGAAAATAATATTAAATCAATTATTTCTTATCAATTGTCTAAGAAATATGGTTATAAAGAAAATGATTATTTAAAAGTTAAGAACTTTGATAGTAGTCCTGAAAAATATAAACAGATAAATGATTTACTTAAGAAGATGAAGAGACAGATAAGAGTAAATGGTAGTCAACACTCGGCAACAATGCACTATTTAACTAATTATGGTTATATACCTTTATGGGTATTGGTAAAAGTTTTATCTTTTGGAATTGTTAGTGAGATGTATTCTATTTTGAAGTTGGAAGATCGTTTAGCGATTGCAAGTATTTTTGGAATAGAACAAGAAACTTTGGCGAACTATTTACCGATTTTAGCTAATTATCGTAATCTTTGTGCGCATGAGGACATCTTGTTTGAAAATAAAACGCAAAGAGTAGTTGACGATACCATGTATCATCAGTTGTTACACATTGATAAGATTGATGATGAATACATCTATGGTAAAAATGACTTATTTGCACTCATTATTATAATTAGACAAATGCTTACAGATAGTGAAGTTAAAAATTTAGTTATTGAAATAAGTCGTGCTTTAGAAAATTTAGAGTACAATTTAAAATCAATACCAATCGATAAGGTATTGGATAGAATGGGTTTTCCAACTAATTGGAAAGATATTGCTAATATAGAAATAGGGTGAAGGAAATGCGAGAAAAATTTATTAATTTAGGATTTGTATTATTGGTATTTTTGATGGGTGCTGGGTGCATGTATTTAGTTGATGGTTATATTTTGAACATTGATAGTGGCGAAGGTGAAATTAAAACAGTCAATGAAAATAGAAATGTAACTATTACTGATGATGGTATTGCGGAAGCAGTTGATAAAATATATGATGCTGTTGTTATGGTTAAGAATTACCAAAATAATCGTTATACTGGTAGTGGTAGTGGTGTTGTTTATAAGACAGATGATAAATATGGTTACATTTTAACTAATTATCATGTTGTAGAGGGTGCTACTAAAATAAATGTTGTTTTTTCAAATGAAAAAGAAGTTGATGCCGAAATATTAGGTGGCGATGAGTATTTAGATATATCTGTTGTTCGTGTTAATAAAAGTGATGTTATAAAAGTTGCAGAAATTGGTGCTGATAAAGATGTCCGTTTAGGAGATACTGTTTTTGCAATTGGTTCACCAGTTGGTAATGAATATTACAATACTGTTACGCGTGGTGTTATTTCAGGAATCGATCGTAAAGTAACAGTTAGTGTTCAATCAAAAGGTGATTGGGTTATGAAAGCACTACAAATTGATGCTGCTATTAATCCTGGTAATAGTGGTGGTCCACTTGTCAATAGTAATGGTGAAGTAATTGGTATTAATTCTTTGAAATTGGTTGATAGTAGTATTGAAGGTATGGGTTTCTCAATTAAGATTGATGATGCTATGAAGTATGTTAGTACTTTTGAAAAGAAACAAAGTATTGAAAGACCTCTTCTTGGTATTACATTGACTAATGTTGATGAGACATTGCTACTACAAAGATATGGAATTAGTCTTGATGATAGTATTGAATATGGTGTTGCTGTCATAAGTGTTGTTGATGGTAGTGGAGCTAGTAAATCTGGACTAAAAAAAGGTGATGTAATTGTCAAAATTGGTAATGAAAAAATAAATAATCAAGCATATTTAAAATATGTATTATATAGTTATAAAGTTGGTGACACTCTTGATTTAACATATATAAGAGATGGAAAAGAAAAGACAACAAAAGTAACACTTACAAAAAATGATGACTAATTTGTCATCTTTTTTCTTTTTCAGTAATAAAAGATAGTAACCATTCTTGACACAAATGGGGGGGGGTATGCTATTATAAATTTGAAAAATTTAAGAAAGGAGGTATTCTCAAACATCTTATGAAATTCATATAAGAAAGGAAGATGATAATATGAAAAATTTAAAAGGATTAATTTTTGGTGCTTTAGTTTTAGGACTTTGCTTATTTGTAAATCCAAATAAAGTTCTTGCAGAATGTAGTATTACAAATAAAGAAACACTAGAAACAGCTATTAATGATGCTAATGGTGGTACTATAAAGTTATGCCAATCTATTGATGTAACTACTTATGTAACAGTAAGTAAAGATGTTACTATTGATTTAAATGGTTTTACAATTAGTAGAAATGGTAATGCTACTGGATCAACAGTGTTCAATATTACTGGTGGTAATGTTGTTTTTGAGGATAGCAAAGGTAATGGTGGAGTTACTTTAACTAACCCTGTAGCTAATTCTCAAACTATTCAAGTTCATGGTGGAAACGTAACATTAAAAGCAGGAAAGTATACTAATGCTGGTGGTGCAGCTATTAATGTATATGACTCTGCTAATTTAACAATTGAAGGAACTTCTGAATTAGTTGGAACAAAGAGTGATGTTTTAGATTGTACTGTTCAAGTTTATGGTGGAGGAAAACTAATTGTTGATGGTAATGCTAAGATTTCTGGTGCTAAAATGGGTATTTTTGCTCAAGGTGAAAAACCATCTGTTACTATTAAAGGTGGAGAAATAAGTGGTACTGAGACTGGTATTACTTCAGCTATTGGTACTGAAAATTTTGAAGTAATTATGAGTGGTGGAAAAGTTACTGGTGGATATGGTATTGCTTTAATAGGAAATAATGCAACTTTAACTATGACTAATGGTGTAGTTGAAGCTGAAGGTATGGCTATTTCAGGTAATGGTAGTGGAACTACTAACTCTACAATTAATATTAATGGTGGTAGTGTTATTAGTAAAACAAATGCTGCTATTTATCAACCACAAACTGGTAAATTAAATATCACAAATGGTAAAATTACTGGTAAGATTGGTATAGTTGCTCGTCAAGGTGATGTTGTAATTAGTGGTGGTACTATTACTGCAACAGGAAAAGCAGATGAAAAGATTCGTGTTGGTGATTCTAAAGAAGGTAGTGATTATGTTCAACTTCCTACAGGTGTTGCTGTAGTTGTTGATAATACTAATAGTAGTGGTTATGCTGATGATGCTAATGTTACAATAACTAACGGAAACATTAATGGTGATGTAAATTCATTATTGTCTTATGGAGAAACTAAAGCAACTGAAGCTGAATTTGTTGTAAGTGGTGGATCATTTAATAATCCTGTTAAAACAGAGTACTTAATTAGCAATGTTCAACAATCCGAAAATGGAGTAGTTGGAAAAGTACATAAAATTACTACTACAAAATCAAAAAATGGAACTGTAAAATTACCTAGTAATGCTGCTGAAGGAGAAACAGTTACAGTTGAATATACTGCTAACAAAGGCTTTGTACTAAATTCTATCGTAGTTAAAAAAGCAGATGGAACTAAAGTTAAAGTTGTTGGTGGAAAATTTGTAATGCCTGCAGGTGATGTTACTGTAACAGTTACGTTTAAAGATGAAAAGAACCCAGCAACAGGAGATAATCTATTAACTTATGTATCATTAGGAGCAATTGCTTTAATTAGTACATTAGGAACAAGTCTTTACTTAAAAAAAGTAAATGAATAATAAGATTTAAGGGAATAGGAAACTATTCCTTTTTTTGTAAATTTATTAATAATTTTTTTAAGAATCTTGACATAAAAATGGGGGGGGTATAATAAGTTTATAAATATTATGAAAGGAGAAATAAAAATGAAAAAGACATTAATGTTTGTACTTATGTTAGCTGTATGCTTATTAGTAGTACCTAGTGCA
>CANQWJ010000008.1 GCA_947627525.1 uncultured Bacilli bacterium | reverse complement strand
TTTCATAAGGGATGAACGCACTATGTCACCTGAAGAATATGCTACTGTTGAAATGTTGAAATCAGAACTTGCTAATGTTTTGTCAACCCTTACTGAAAGAGAAGAAAAAGTATTGCGATTAAGATTTGGACTTGATGATGGACAATGTCGTACTCTTGAAGAAGTTGGACAAATATTCGGTGTAACGCGTGAAAGAATTCGTCAAATTGAAGCTAAAGCTCTACGTAAGCTTCGTCATCCATCACGTTCTCGTAAATTGAAAGATTTCTTAATTGATTAATGAAAATAAGTAATAGATTAAAAACAATCGCATCCTTCGTTGAAGATGACTCATACGTCTTTGATGTAGGGTGCGATCACGCTTTATTGGATATTTTTCTAGTCCAAAATAAAAAAAATATCAAAGTTATTGCTTCTGATATCAATCCTAATCCTTTAAAATTTGCTGAAAAGAATATTGCTTTGTATGGTGTTAGTGATAAAGTCCAAATAGCTCTTGGTAACGGCCTTAATAATATTCCTTCTAGTGTTGATACCATTATCATATCTGGTTTGGGAGGATTAACTATCAATGATATTTTTAAAAGAGATATTGATAAATTATCTAGTATAAAGAATATTATTCTTTCACCCCATAGTGATATTTATAGTGTTCGCAAATACGTTACTAGTATTGGTTATAAAGTAGTCGATGAAATATTATTACAAGATCAAAAGAAAATATATACTGTTATTAAATTTAATAAAGGTCAAGTAAATTATACTGAAGATGAATTATTATTTGGACCAATCATTTTAAAAAATAAAACACCATTATTTTATCAATATTATCAAAGTCTTCTTCAAAAGAATAAAAAAATAATTAAAAAAATTCCTAAAACAAATAAAAAATTACATGAAGAATTAGAAAATATTAATAAAAGATTAGACGAAGTTTTAAAAGTCTAATCTTTTTTGCATAAAACCTATTCTTTTTCATACTTTTAAATAGGAGGAAAAGAAAATGAGACAAGTTATACCTTTTTCAAAAAATATTGAGTTTAAAACAATGATTGGCGAAATTACTAATCTTTCTTTAGAACACGATTTAGCTCTAAATGATGAATATACAGTAAATGGAAACTTCCTAGTTTCTGGTAAGTATAAAATTAATCCAACTTCGACTAGTGAAGAAGACTTTTCTTATAAGATACCAATTGATATAACTATTGATCAAAGATATAAAACGGATGATATCGAATTAGAAATTGATGACTTTAAATATGAAGTAGTTGATAGTAATAAATTAAAAGTTGATATTGATCTATCAATTGACCATTTGGAAGAAAAAGAAGAGGAAAAAGAAGAAGAAGTTGATTGTGAAAAAGATGATCAATTAGAAACCGAAAATATTGATTTTTCTGATGAACGCAAAGTCTTAACCGATTCCGAAAAAGAAGAAATAGATGCTATTATTAATGATGATACAACCGATTTGTTTTTAGAAACAGGAAAAGAAGAAAAACTAGAAGGATCTCTTCAAGAAGAAAAAAAAGAAACAACTAGTGTCGGTTCCTTATTTAATTCATTTAAGGATACAGAAGAAACTTTTTCCACATATTCTGTTTACATTGTTAGAAATGGTGATAATGTTGATGATATTATTTCCAAATATAAAACGACAAGAGACGCTTTAGAAGAATATAATGATATGACAAATATCAAAATTGGTACGAAGTTGATAATCCCAACGGTTTGTGATGAAGATAATAAATAAAATAAAAAAGGAGTTAGATTGTGATATCAAAAAATACTCTTTTTTTAATAATGTAAAATACATTGAAACAGATAAAGGAAATTTTATTATAAAAAAAGATAATGTTTCTGATATATTTATCAATTTAGAAAGAAATGATTTTGATAATTATATCGATTATAAATATCAAGTTGCGGATTATAGAATTTATCCTTATATTGATAATTTTGAAGTCGATGATGATGAAAAAGGCTTAGATATTATCTATTTGATGTCTAAACTTCATAATAAAACAAATTATTTTAAGGAAAAAAGTCTTGATGAAATAAAAGAAGAATATGAAAAGAAAAAGACTAAAATTAAAGAACTTCAAGACTATTATGATTACTTGCGTTTTATTATAGAAGAGAAGAAATATTTAACACCAACCGAAATTTATTTATTAAAAAATATATCAATAATTTTTATTTGTCTAGATTTAGCTAATAAATATTTAGAATCTTGGTATGAAATTATGCAAACTAAAAGAAGAATTCGTATTAGTCTCATTCACAATAATTTAAATTTAGATCACATCATTGAAAATAATAAACCATATTTAATAAGTTGGGATTATGCTAAATACGATTTACCGATACACGACTTTGTCAATTTTTATAAAAAAGAATTTGCTAAATTAGACTTTTTTGATCTATTAAATATATATAAGAATAATGTTCGTCTATCCCAAGATGAATTACTGGAATTATATATTGAATTATTAATTCCTGAAAAGATTATGTTAGATAATAGTGATATAAAAAATATTTATGATTTGACTAAACAGAATATTTATTTAAATAAGACTTATTATTTGATATTAAAGGATGATGAACCAAAAGAGAAACATGAGAAAAATCCATAAAAAGAACAATATGATAGCATTTATTTTCGTCGTGATAAAGATGAGAAGAATTGTTTGATAAAAAATGATTACAAAAATACTTAAAACGAAGAGAAGATACAATATTGAGTGTCTTCTTTTTGTACGGCACATGTTACAATTACAAAAGAAACTGTGTTTATTTTTTTTAAGCATTTGACACCACCTAGAATATTTTATGTAAAGTTAACAGATATGGTTAAAAATATAATTGTTCTTTACATTTTAGCGATGTTATAATGAGTTTAGATAATAGGGGTGTTAATGATGAAAAAAATCGTTCACAAGATAAAAGAATATAAAAAAAATAATGCTCGTGGGTTTACACTTATTGAGATGTTAGGTGTAATTGTCATCATGGGTCTTATTATGATTGTCGTTTTTCCAACCATGTCTAAAATGATTAGGGGAAATGACGATGAGAAGTACAATAATTACTATGATTTAGTTGAAGAAGCTGCTTATGCTTATGCTACTACAAGAACTGATAAGCTAGGAACAAGTCGTGATGTTGGATGTACAAATGTTGCCTTAAATACTTTGATTGATGAAGGTTATGTTCAAGAGTTTGATGGTGATGATGAGTGTACAACAGGAGTTAATGGTGTCGTCATAAGAAACAATAAAGGAAGTCTTTCTGTCAACTTCAGTTTAACTTGTGGTGAGCGTACAGGTGGTAAGAATGATGCTAACGAGTGTAAGCCATATGAAGCGAAAGAAGTTATAACTCTTAAGACGAAACTAGATACAACTATTCCTACTGGTAATAAAGCTAAAGATGGGACAACAGTATTTATAACTGGTGGTAATAATTACGTTTGGTATTCTGGTAAAATGTGGCGTGCTGTCAGTTATAGTAATTCGACAGATGTTGTTAAACTAGTAACAGCTAATCCAATAACTAGTATTTATTACAATAGTAGTAAGCAATCTAGTTATACAGGTAGTGATGTTGAAACTTGGTTAAACAATGACTTTCTATTATCATTAAAAGATCAACAGTCATTTTTAGTAAATAGTAGTTGGAAACTCAATGACAAGGCAACGATAAAGTCACGTATTGGTTTACTTACTACTTCGGAATTTGAAAAAGTAAAATCTTGGTATGGAACAGGAATTAAAACTTGGCTTTTAACAGAAGGTTCTAATCAAAAAAGTAAATATTCACCAGATATAACAAGTGAACTTCCATCAGATAGTCTTTTGGGAGTAAGACCAGCCATTACCTTATTACCAGATATTCTTGTTGAAGGTGGTAGTGGAACAGAAGCAAGTCCATATATAATTGATAATACACCTAATGCCATCGGTCAAAAAGATGAACTACTAAATACCCGTTATAGTGGTGAATATGTTAAATTGGGTAGTGATGTATATCGTATTGTTTCAACTGATGGTACTCAAACAAAAGTAATTGGTATCAATACTTTGGAAAGTGGTAAAAAATATCGTTTCAGTGATAACTATTGGGATTATTCTTCATCAGAAGTTCGTAGTAATATTGAAAATTTAAGTATCTTTAATTCCCCTTTGATAATCAATGGTGAGTTCTGTTTAGATACTATTAATAATGATAATTTAACATATCGTTCATCAAGATGCTTAACACCAGAACGTGTTAACAATAGTATAAAGGTCGGTTTGCCTAAAATTGGTGATTTCTTTACGACAAGACTTCCTAATGTAAATGTAAATTATTGGACTATTAATCCTAATGCTGCTTATATTGGTGATGCTACTGGTATTCAATATAATTCAACAATTAATGTTATTAAACCAGATGGAAGTGTTGAAGCAAATTTGATTTCATCAACGAATTCTGTTGTTCCTGTTTTCTATTTAAATGAAAATACTAAAATTGTTAGTGGAAACGGAATGCCTAATTCACCATATGTATTAGGTTAATCTTTACAAAATATCAAAATTAGAATATAATTAGGTTCATAGGCGATGAAGTTGAGGAGTAATATATCGATATTTAAAGAGAGTTAGTGATTGGTGAAAACTAATAATAAAGATATATGAAGGTAGCAATGGAGCTAGGTTATTGAACTTAGTAGATAATCTCGTTTAATACGCGTTAAGTATATAAGTGTATATTGCAAAATATAAATTAAGGTGGTACCGCGATTATTCGTCCTTAGGGGTTGAATAGTCGTTTTTTTATGGAGGATGAAAGTATGGATATTGAGGTTATTGATAAAGCTTTTCGTGATTATGTTAGTAAGTTTGATAAACGCAATAAAAAAATTCGTTTGAAATTTGACCATACTTTTGAAGTGGTTAAAGTGATGGAAAAGATTTGTTACAAGATGAACTTGAGTGAAGAAGATATTCTTCTTGCCAAAGCCATTGCTTATTTTCATGACATAGGTCGTTTTGAACAAGCAATTAAGACCGGTACCTTTAAAGATGATGTTATGGATCATGCTGATAATGGCGTTGCCTTATTATTTGAAGATGGTTTAATTGATAAGTTTAAAGTTGATAAAAAATATCATGATTTAATTAGAGTTAGTGTTAAAAATCATAATAAATTAGAAGTGGAAAAGAATTTATCTGAAAGAGAAAAACTATTTGTCAATTTAATAAGAGATGCTGATAAAATTGATATTTATCGTGTTATTTGTAAGTACTATATAATAGGGAAGAGATATAAGTTTGAAACTGAACCTAATTTGATAAATGTAGAAAATTTCTTTAATCATAAATTAATTAATAATAATGATAAAAAGACGATGAGTGATAATATCATTAGTAGTATGGCACTTATCTATGACCTTAATTATAAAGAGAGCTTTGAAGTGTTAAAAGAGACGGGATATTATCGTGATTATCTCAATAAATTAAAAGCAAGTAACGAAAAAGAAGATTTACTTGATAAGATGAAAAAAGAAGTAATTGATTACTTAAAAGAAAGGAATGCTTGGTAATGTTAGATAAAAAATATAATCATTTAGAAGTAGAAAAAAATAAATATGAAGAATGGCTAAAAAAAGATTATTTTGTAGCAGGAAAAGATAAGAGTAAGAAACCTTATTGCATAGTTATTCCACCACCAAATGTTACCGGTAAATTGCATTTGGGACATGCTTGGGATACAACTTTACAAGATATCATTATTCGTTATAAGCGAATGGATGGCTATGATGCATTATGGTTAGCGGGAATGGACCATGCCGGAATCGCGACACAAGCTAAGGTTGATAAAAGACTTAAAGATATGGGGATTAAACCGCGTGAAATGGATCGTGATGAATGGCTAGAACAAGCTTGGGCTTGGAAAAAGGAGTATGCTAATACGATTCATGAGCAATGGGCGAAACTTGGACTATCGCTTGACTATTCAAGAGAGCGCTTTACCCTTGATGAAGGATTAAATTATGCCGTTCGTAAAGTCTTTGTCGATTTGTATAATAAAGGTTTAATCTATCGTGGTGAAAGAATTATTAACTGGGATCCTGTTCAAATGACAGCTTTATCTAACGAAGAAGTAATTTATAAAGATGATGAAGGAGCTTTTTATCATTTAAAGTACTATCTTGAAGATGAAGATCGTTATTTGGAAGTTGCGACGACAAGACCTGAGACTTTATTTGGTGATACTGCCGTTGCTGTAAATCCTAAAGATGAGCGTTATAAAGATTTAATTGGCAAGAATGTCATTTTACCAATTGTTAATAAGAAGATTCCAATTGTTGGTGATATTCATGCTGACCCTGAATTTGGAACCGGTGTTGTTAAAATAACGCCAGCTCATGACCCTAATGACTTTGAAGTAGGAAATCGTCATAACTTAGAGCGCGTTGTCGTTATGAATCCTGATGCCACAATGAATGAACGAGCTGGAAAATATCAAGGAATGACGCGTGAAAAGTGTCGTGAAGAATTAGTAAAAGACTTAGAAAAAGAAGGATTATTAATAAAAGTGGAACCAATGGTTCATAGTGTTGGTCATAGTGAAAGAACTGATACAGTTGTTGAACCATATCTATCAAAGCAATGGTTTGTTAAAATGCGTCCTCTTGCGGATCACGTCTTAGAAAACCAAAAGAATAAAGATGAAAAAGTAAACTTTATTCCTGAAAGATATGAAAAGACGATGAATCACTGGATGGAGATCACTTATGACTGGTGTATTTCGCGTCAACTTTGGTGGGGACATAGAATTCCAGCATGGTACAAAGGTGACGAAATATATGTTGGAATGGAAGAACCAACTGGTGAAGGTTGGGTCCAAGATGAAGATGTTTTGGATACATGGTTTTCGTCAGCCTTATGGCCATTCTCAACGCTTGGTTGGCCAGAAGAAACCGAAGATTTTAAGAGATATTATCCAAATAGTTGTCTTGTAACAGGTTATGACATCATTCCTTTCTGGGTTAACAGAATGACTTTCCAAGGTTTAGAGTTTACTGGAAAACGTCCTTTCAAAGACTGCTTGATTCATGGTTTAATTCGTGATAAAGAAGGACGAAAGATGTCTAAATCGCTTGGTAATGGAATTGACCCAATGGATGTCATCGACGAATATGGTGCTGACTCTTTAAGATTTTTCTTAACAACTAATTCGGCTCCAGGAATGGATTTAAGATATGACGAAGAAAAAGTAAAATCAACATGGAACTTCATCAATAAGTTATGGAATGCTTCGCGCTTTGTCTTAATGAATATTGAAGATTTAAATGAAAAGAATTATACTCTAGAAAATTTATCATTATCTGATAAATGGATTTTAACTAAATTAAATGAAACGATTAAAGAAGTAAGAAGAAACATGGATACTTATGAATTCCATAACGTTGGTAATATGTTATACAATTTCATTTGGGAAGACTTTTGTAGTAGTTATATTGAACTTGCTAAAACAGATATGACAGAAACAACAAAAAGTGTTTTATTAAAAGTATTAACTTCTATTTTAAAGATGCTTCATCCTTTTATGCCTTATGTAACAGAAGAAATCTATCAAATGTTACCAATAAAGGAAACGGATTCAATTGTCATCAGTAATTATCCGGTTGTTGAAAAAGAATTAGTCTTTAAAAAGGAAAAAGATCAACTTGATAAGATCTTAGAAGATATTGTCGCAATCCGTAATTTAAAAGCTACTAATTCGATAACGAAAGAAGCTAAAGTAAAAGTTAATGTTAAAGACGATATAAAAAATATATATTTCTCGCAATTAAAGATTAAAGAAGAGAATTTAACGGATGAAGAATTAGATTTATTAAATGTAAATTATAAATCTAAAAATATTGATATAACTTATTATTATGAAGGAAGTAAAGAAGATGCAGCTAAGAAAGATGATGAAATTAAAAAGTTAGAAGAATCTATTGCTCGTCGTGAAAAACTTTTAAGTAATGAAAATTATGTCAATAAAGCTCCAACTAATATCGTTGAACTTGATCGTAAGAAACTTGCTGAAGAAAAAGAAAAATTAAAACTATTGAAAGAGACTATATAGTTATTAAGTCATTGATAATAATTTACCAATGACTTTTTTGGTGGTAAATCTATTTTTTTGTAAGATTTTATATTATAATTAAATTAAAGTAGGTGGAGTAATGTTCTTAAGTATATGTGAAAATTCTAATGCTCTTAGTGCTATTTTGTTTATTAAAGAAATAATTAATGTAATAAGTATTATTGTTCCAATAATTTTGATTATTATGTTAAGTGTTGAACTTATGAAGATAGTGATGGGGAATGTTGATAAAAATGTTGGTAAAGTAGTAAAGTCAATTACCATGAAAGCTATTGCCGCTGTTTGTGTCTTTTTTGTCCCAACACTAATTAATTTATTATTATCACTTTTAAATAATACTTCTTTAAGTGAAAATCTATGTTGGATTAATGCTGATGAATCAATAATTGAAAACTATCGTTTAATAGAAGATGCTGAAAGAAAAACTGAAGAGACAAAAAACAAACAAGAAAAAGCTAAAGCTGAAGAAGAGAGAAAACGAATTGCTGCAATGCGCGAACAACTTCGTAAAGAAAATGAAGAAACCGCTACTTCCAAAGGAAAAGGGGGATGGGGTGATTGTAAGGGTTCATATAAAGGAACTAAATATAATTTATCTGATACAGAAATCACTCAATTAGCACGTATGGTTAAGGGTGAATATGGTGCGGATATTGATGGTATGAAAGCTGTCGCATCACATATGGCTAATCTCTATGAAATTAGAAAACATAATGGCTATACCCATGGTCAAAGTCTTTATTCTTACATAACGACTTGCGGTTGGTATGCAACTCAACGCATTATTTATAATTCTAGGTATGATGATGCGAAAGCGCAACAAGCAGTGCGTGATGTTATTGTTAATGGTAATAGAACACTACCACTATATATTGATGAATTTGATATGTTCCCTGGCGATATAAGAGGAGCAGGGTCCGTTAGTGATGCCGATAGTTATAAACCTGGTGTTACCAAACTATATAACGTTTATGGTGCAAGTGGTACATATTTTTGTATTACGAAAACAAGTGGGGATGCTAATATCTTTTTCTATACTAGTACTGCTGAAAAATATAAGAGTGCTATGGGATTATAAGAGGGGAGGTATTGTATGAAAAAACTAAAGTTCTTAATTGTTATTGCTGTTATACTATTATGTAATGGTTGTAAAGCCACTTATAAGCTTAATTATTATGATGATACTTTTAAAGAAGAATTAGTTGTTGAAGAATTATCCAAACAAGATCAAACTTATTTTGATAGATATAACGATGAAGCATCGTTAGTTATTGATGATAATAATTCATATAAATATATTAATGATAGTGATAAAAAAATATTTTCTTATACCATTGGAAAAAATTTAAAAAATACACCTCTTCTTGATTATTGCTTTGAAAATGTTTATGTCATCGATACTGAAAAATATGTAAATATTAAAACAGATGGAGAATTTTATTGTAAAAATTATGATATTACTTTGAAATTAAATACTGATAAAAAAGTAATTAATAGTAATGCTAGTAGTAGTGTTGATGGAACATATACTTGGAATGAATTAGAAGATGGAATAACAGTTCAAATAAGTAAAGAAGAATTACTTTTAGATAATGATAATGTCGTTAAAAAGAATTTAAAAGATTTATATATAAGACTTGCTATTGTAATTGGTTTTATTATTGTATTTGTAATTGTTATAATTCGTCTAAAAAAGAATCATAGTTGAACCTAAAACATAGTTTTTATAATAGAAAAATTAATATTAATCGTCTAAAAAATAAAAATTGAAATACAAAGATAAAAATGACTATCAAAGGAATCTATAAAAGTTTTATAAATTCTTGTATTAAGTCATTTTTAGAGTTTTTATTATATCCAATGTCAAATGTTCTAGGTGGCAAATTAAAATCAGTATTAAGAATAATAAAATCTTTGTTATTATAATGCACAGGATTACCTATACCAATACCAAAACCATTTTTTATTAACTCTTTGCATAAGCTATAACTATTGAATTCATAAGTTGGTATAACTTTTTTATTGTTTTGTTTTAAGAATGCATCAAAGTTTCTTCTTCCATGGCTTATATTACTTAATAATACAAGTGGTTGAATAAGAATGTCATCTATTGATAGCTTTTTATCAATTAAATTACTAAAATGTTTTTTTGATGCTACAAATTTATCATTTATTACAAATGACTTTATATGAGAAAAACCATCAAAGTTCTCATAATCATTCTTTATTAATATATCTAATTTACCCATTTTAGTTCTATTTACTAATACATCTATACTCTCAAGAGTAATATCAATATGAACATTGGGATGCTTTGACCTAAAAGTATTTAGTGAATCTTTGATGAACTCCAAAAAGTTCGTTGTTGTAGCTCCAATATACAAGTTACCACCATTACTTTTAATATTTTCAATTGTACTAAAAGTTTTATTTAGATTATTAAATGTCTCTTTGATATAATCATATAATATTTCTCCTGCAGTAGTCATAGTGACTCCTTTTTTACTTCTTAAAAGTAATTTTACGTTAAGCTCTTTTTCTAGATTTTTTATTGCTTTAGTTATTGCCGGTTGAGATACACATAAATTTTCGCTAGCTTTAGTTATATTTTTAGTATTAACAACTTCATAAAAGTATTTTAATAAATTTAGATTAACATTGTTTAACATTTAAAACACCTCTAATATTAATTATATCATATCCATAAAAAAAAGTTATTGATATGATAAAAAATATGTATTTTATTTATTTATTAAAAAATTATATGATTATATTGAAAGGGAGGGTTTACTTATGTTTGAAGAAAAATATGTAAAATGCTACGAAAATTATAAATGTTCAGAAAAGAGTTCAATAAAAAAACTTTATGAGTACGATTCACATAGTTTAAAGATACTTGTTGCTATTGATTATTCAAAATATAAAAGTTCTATTGGAGGATGTCGATTTGTTAATAATACACCAAGGAACATAGCAATCAATGATGTTTGTTCATTAGCAAAAGCAATGACAAGGAAAAATATAATAGCTAATTTAGAATATGGTGGTGGTAAGTCGTTTATATATTTTTCAAAGTTAGAGAGAAAAGAAATGCTTAAAATTTTTAGTAATTTCTTAAATTATCTTGGAGGAATCTATCAAACAGCAGATGACATTAATACTACGGTTAAAGATATGGAATATATGAGAAATTATACTAAATATGCTAGAGGTTATATGATAGATAATTATCAAATTCCTGCAACATCTTATGGTGTCTACCTTTCAATTAAAGCAACGGTAAAAGAAGTCTTACACAAAAATACACTAGATGGTCTAAAAATAGCAATCCAAGGAATAGGAAAAGTTGGTTATAACTTAGCAAGTTTGTTATATAAAGAAAATTGCAAATTATATATTGCCGAAATTGATAAAAATAAAATAGATAATTTGCGTAGAGAAATGGATTTTACATTAGTAGACGATGCCATATTGGCAAATGTTGATATAATATGTCCATGTGCTTTCGGTAATGCAATTAATTACAATAATGTTAATGAAATTAAAGCAAAATTTATTATAGGTGGAGCAAATAATCAATTAGAGGATGAAAATATAGATAAAATGCTTTATAATAGAAAAATAATTTATATTCCTGATATACTCGCTAATTGTGGTGGCGTAATTGATCTTGATTGTGAAGGGGAAAATTATTCAATAAATTATGTTAATGAAAGATTAAATTTAATTTATGATAAGACAACTTTCTTTTTACAAAAATCATTAAAGGAAAATAAAAGTGTACTTAGTGTAGTAAATAATTATATTGAAAAAGAGGCGAGCAGAAAATGCGAATTTGTGTCTTGACAATGTCTTCTAAAGGAGATGGAATATGTCTATCGGGATATGATATAGAAAATGGCAATTGGATAAGACTAGTTTCTAATGAAGAAGGAGACGCACTACCAAGAAATTTAATGGACACTATTAAAATACTTGATGTAATAGAATGTGATGTTGTGAAATATGTTCCCATTAGATGGTGTAGAGAAAATGTTATAGCTAAAAATATTAAAGTTGTTGGAAGAAAAACAGAATATGAAATTTTTTGTGAATATGGAATAGATAATGATGATTTATTATTTGATGATGGGAAATATTATGTTGATGAAAAAAACTTATTAGAACTGAAGAAAACATTAATGATTATAAATGTGAAAGATGCTAGTATTGAAACAAAATTAGATTCACAAGAAGAATGTATACAATATATGAACTTTAAATATCACGGAAGAGATTATCATTTAAAAATTACTGATTTAACTTTTCCATTTACTTCGCACGATGACTTAACAGGAAAAAAATTAGAAAATATTATAGTTGTTTGTAGTGTTCAAGGAAAATTAAAACCTAATTCACATTGTTATAAATTTGCTTGTCAAATATTTGATCTTAAAAATAAAGTTGAACTTATAAACAATATTAAATATAAGGGAGAAACCTATGAATAGTATAAAGGTAAAGTTTCCTGCGCGAATTAGTATGAATCTATTTACGTATCCTGATCGACTTGTCAAAGGAGGATATGGAGTAGCAATAAAAATGGATAATTATTTATCTGTTATTAAGTCTAATAATGATAGTATAAAAGTTACAAGTACTGAAAAAAATGTGGATTTGTTAGTTAGATATTATTTAGAAGAATTTAGAAAAATTTCTAATATGGACTTTAATGTAAGTATTGTTTTAGAATTGGATAATAGATTTAAAAATCATGTTGGTTTTGCTTTTAATTCTAATATAGCTTGTGCTTTATACTTTGCATTTAATAAACTTTTAAATGATAAATATACTAAAGAAGAATTGCTCAAATATTTATTTGTTACTTATGCTGAATTAAATGGTTCAAAAATATCCAAAAATGATTCTACATGTATGATATCACAATATTGTGCATTTAATGGAGGAATGAATGTTATAGATGATTTGAAACTTATTTACAATTATAAATTCTCTAATGATTATAGATTAGCTCTCATTCACTTTGAAGATAAAGTTACAAGTGAATATATAGTACAAAGAGAAAAAAAGAAAAGTTTTAATCCAATGAATATAAGTGTTATTAGAAAAATTTTAAAAAATCAGATTATACCAGATTTAAATAAAAACAATATCGAAAGTTTAAAAAAAAATAATTTAAATATTTTAGAGGGATCAACAAGAATATTAAGATGTGAGGGGTATGTAGAAAGCAATGAGATTTTGAGCCTAGCCAATCGATTGCAAGCAAAGGGAATCGTTGGTTTAACTTCTAGTAGTTCGACAATATATTTTATAAGTAAAAATATGAAAAATATAAATTTTAATAAAAAAGTAGATTATTATGAAATTGAAAATAATGGAATAACAATTATTGAGGTGAATTATGAAGAAAAATGTATTAATAAATAATAAATTGAGAATTGCAATTACTAATCAATGCAATTTAAGCTGTTTTTATTGTCATAATGAAGGACAACCAATATGCAATAAAAAACAATATCTTTCTTTAGATTATATTAAAACGATGATGAAATGGTTTAAAGAAAATGATGTTTATATTGAGGTTATAAATATTACCGGTGGCGAACCTTTACTTCATCCTGATTTATTACAAATAATAGATGAATGTAAAACGGTTTGTAATCAAATACACTTAAATACTAACGCAACATTATTAACAAAAGAATTGATTGATATATTGAGTGAAAAAAATGTTCAAATAAAAGTTGGAATTGATTCTATCTATGCTGAACAGACAAAACCTAGTATTTATACAACGAAAAATAATGTTGAAAAAGTTATAGAGTTGATGAAATATGCAGCTAAGAAAACAGTATTAGAACTTAATACAGTTCTAACGAAATATAATTATAAAGATATTGATAGTATGATAAAGTTTGCTATTGATATGGGGGCAGATTGTTTAAAAGTTATCAAACTGAATGATCTTAATCCAAGAGGACTAAATGAAAAAGAGAATATTTCAGATGACTTTAAAACTAACCAGAAGGAACCAGAAATATTTTGGGAAGTTCAAGATAGATGGATAAAAAAAGCATGGCATTATGATGTGTGGCCATATAGAGGTAAAATAGAGGCGTATATTAAAAGGGAAGATGAGTCAGAATTTGTCTTGCTTCTTTGTGATGAAGTATGTGCCTGTGGCGGATGTGCTAATCTGTTTACACCAATAGATTCAAATGGTGACTATATGATATGTCCAAAGAGACATATTACTGAAAAAATAGATTTTAGTAAAGACTTTGAAACAGTTAATAATATCTTACAAAAAGGAAGATTAAGAATGTGTGATTCTTCTAAAGATAGATATAATTTAAGAGATAATTATAAAGAGTAGTTTATAAAAATAGTTTTAATTATTAATAAACATAATAATAAACTTAAAAATATAAAGAGTGAATATATCACTCTTTTTTTAAAAAGTTAAAAAGATATACTCTTTAAAATATTTTTATAAAATAAATCTTTTAATATTGATAAAAAATGTGTTATCATTGTTTTAGGTGATTTGGATGATAGATAAATATGTTAAAAAAGAGAAAAAAAGAATTGATAGGGAATATCAAAATATTGAGGAATTAAATAAATATCAAGAACAAGAAAAAAGGATTCTTGATATAGAAGAAGAATTATTGAGTGAGTTGGCACATCTTCGTCAAGAAAAGAAATTATCACAAAGAGACTTGTGTGACATAATTAACTTAAAACAACCAGCTCTTGCGAAGATTGAAAAGAGAAAGAATTCTCCGCAATTATCAACACTTGTTAAGATATTGGATGCTTTAGACTATCACATTGAGTTTAAAAAGAATAGTAAATAAAAGAAAGGTTTATAAATTAGGTGATAAAATGAAAAAAAACAGCGATGTAAAAGTATTATTTATGGGAACACCAGAGTTTTGTGTACCTATTTTAGAAAGTTTAATTGCTTCTTATGATGTTGTTGGCGTAGTTACGCAACCAGATAAAGAAATAGGGCGTCATAAAGAATTGAAAGCAAGTCCTGTTAAAGAGTGTGCTGTTAAAAATGGCATATTAGTTTTGCAACCAGAGAAGATTAGAAAAGATTATCAAGAAGTATTAAATCGTAAACCGGATATCATCATAACTTGTGCATATGGACAAATAATTCCTAAAGAGATACTAGATTATCCTAAATATGGTTGTATTAACGTTCATGCATCTCTTCTTCCTAAATATCGTGGTGGAGCACCAATGCAAAGAGCAATTATGAATGGTGAAAAAGAAACAGGAATTACCATTATGTACATGGATGAACACATGGATACAGGAAATATTATCAAGATGGAAAAAGTACCTATTTTAGATAGTGATAATTTAGAAAAAGTTCATGATAAGTTGAGCTCCTTAGGGAAAAAACTTTTAATGGAGACTTTGCCTTCCATATTGGATGGAACTAATGAATCAATTGCCCAAGATGATTCCAAAGCAACATTTGCTCCTGTCATATCAAGAGAAGATGAAAAAATAGATTTTAATAAAAAAGCTAAAGAAATATATGATCACATAAGAGCTCTTTCACCATTTCCTGGGGCTTATGCTACTCTTGATGGGAAGATAGTTAAAATATATAATGCTTATGTAAAAGAAGAGTTCTATACCGAAAAGGAAAATGGTGAAATAGGTAAAATATATAAAGATGGGTTAGGGGTATCTTGTAAAGACTATGAAATAGTTATTACTGATGTTAAATTTGAAGGTAAAAAAAGATGTTTCATGAAAGACTATTTTAATGGTAATGATGGAAATAAATTTTTAGGAAAGATTTTTAATAAAGATTAATTATGAAAAAAGAAAAGAATAAAATTTGGAAAACATTAAAGAATAAAAAAACACGTTCAATCTTTTTAATAATATTCTATTGTCTACTATTTCTATCTTTAATTTTTTATATATGTATAAATCATAAATTGGAAAAGAGTAATAATAGTGTAAAAAATGTTGAAAAAGTAGAGTCTATTTTTGAATTACAAGATTATTTAGAAGATAAAAATTATAGTTATGAATATACTTTAAAAGTAGATAATGATACTTATAAGTACACTGGTAAAAGATATTTAGATAAAGAAGAATTCGTATTTCAAAATGGTTTAATCTCAGAAACTTATCAACTTAATAGAAGTGATATTTATAAAAAAGTAAATGATAAGTTTATAAAAACAGAATTACCATATCATTATTTTAATTATTTTGATTCTAATTTGATAGGAACAATTCTTGAAAAAAGTATTTTTGATAGTAAAAATAATTTATATGAAATTAGTAATAAAGATCTTCAAAATATAATTGGTAATCAAAAAAACAATAATGAACAAGAGGGTATTAATACGATTGAGATAATCTATGGTGATAATAATATAGTATCAATTATTATGGATTTAACTAATTATGTTAAAACTTTAAATGCAACTGATGATTTAGTAATATTAGAATTAAAATATATGGATTTTCAAAAAATAAAAGATTTTTCTATAAATTAAATATAAAAAATTAAAAAAAGACTTGCATTATTTCCTTATTTATTATAGAATGTAGAAGTACGACTGGATTATCGTATGAATTAATGCAAGTATAAATGGACTTATAGCTCAGCTGGTTAGAGCGCACGCCTGA
>CANQWJ010000007.1 GCA_947627525.1 uncultured Bacilli bacterium | reverse complement strand
CTGTAGCAACATCTTCATTATTAGAGCTCCAAGTAAAGGCATCTTCTTCTAAAACAGTTGCTAATTCAAGTTTGTATGTTTCATCCTTTTTAACTGTAATATTCTCTTCTTTAAAAGCTAACTCTTCCTTATTGGTATCAACTCTTACTGTTACTTTATTAGTTTTTTTACCATTGATACCAACATAGATTATGGTATTTCCAACACTTTCACCTGTAACTACACAATTAGAATTAACACTAGCAATACTACTATCTTTGGAACTACAAGTAATTTTCTTTTTGACTTTGTCTTTAGCATCTATTTTAATTGCTTCTGTTTCTTTAACTTTCATTGAAATTGTTTTAGTTTTTAAAGTGTACTTATTATTTGAACTAGTCATGATTAAAACAACAATGATAGCAATTACTACTAAAGCAACTGGTATTAACAATAATTTTTTATTAAAACTTCTCTTTTCAGGTTCTGAGTTACCAAAAACATCAAATTCCTCATTACCATAATAATTATTATCACTATTATTACCAAAACCATCATTATAACCAGATGAACCATCTGTATAATTATCATTATTTGGCATCATCATATCATTCATATCATCATTATACATAAAAATGCCTCCGTTTTCATCTAATCATATATTAACATATTTTTTACACAAAAAAAAGATATAAACAATTACTTGTCATATCTTTCAATTAAATTTACTACTACTTTGACACAACCCATGCATTTGGAACGACACGAGTCTTATTTTGAAAATTACCATTTCTTGGACTAGTAATAATTTTACCATTCAAGGACATAGCACTAGATGTACCACCATCCAAGTTAGCTGCATTATAAGCACCATAGTTTAATAGTACTTCAACCATTTCACCCATATCAGCACCAGCGGATGCTGTTTGTCTTCCGTCAATTACTAGGAATAAGACAATACCATCTTTTCTTTGAGCAATAGCACTTCTTGGTGATTTACCCCAACCACCATTTCCTTTAACATATGATGATTTACCATTGACAATCAAGAATGGTCCAAAGTCAACTGCATCTCTAATTCCCATTTTTATAGCTTCTTGACCAGTTACTCTTCCTTGAATTAAAACTAATTTGTTGTCTTTATTAAAACCAATTAAACCACCAACACCAACAGCACGACCATGTCCTGTGTTAGAAATAATTTTACCTTCAGAAACGACTAACCCATGCGGAACACCACCACGGCTATTCCAATCAGGATCATAAAAGCCACCAGCATTCATTGCAATTGTTGCATTACTTTGTTCAGCCATCGTATAAATCATTTGTCCATAAGAACTACCTAAATCACTTCCTATTCCTTTTGAAACAGCAAGTTTTACTTTAGATGGATCATAGATAACAGCCATTTTTCCTTTAAAATTACTATACTTAATATCAATTATTTTATAAATGTCGTTTCCTTCATCCTTTTTTAGGATTTGTTCTTCATATTCATTAGCATAAGTTGTTTCCTGTGTTATATTGTCCCCAAAATTAAGTAAATCAGGATTAGTATCTTCACCAACTTCCGTAATATTGTTACGACTTAATACATCATTAATAGTTTCTTCATTATAGAACCATTCAGCAAGATAGTGGTGACTTAAAGTCATCATTGCTGTTGATACTAACCAATCACGAAACTCATTATTAGGTCCATATAAAAGGACCATAACGGCTGTTGAAACAGAAACATATCCAGTTAGGAATATTCCTATCAAAACCTTAATCCAAGTCTTAACCCTTTTACCTGTTTTAACTTTTTTATTACCAAAAATCATTACTATACCTAATACTAGAATAATAAAAGATATTACAGTAAGAACTAGCATAACAACAGATAAAACGTCATTAATTAGACGATCACTGTGCAAAGAAATAATATATAAATATCCAAAAAGAGGAATAAGTAAAATGCTTAATAAAACTAACTTAATTCCAGTAACTCTTTTAGACTTCCTAGGTTCAACACGTCTTAGAACTTTCTTAGTCTTTTTCTTTTTAGGTTGGTTATTTTCTACATTATTTATTTCAACTACAGCCTTTTTATCATCTTTATTTTCTTCTTTGATATCAATGACTTCAACATCATCATTCATAGTTAACAACTCCTAACTATCTTTCTCTTCTTCGGCTCCTTTAAAAACACCATCACCATTTAAATCAACATATTCAGTATATGCAGATTCATACTTAGCAATTGCTTTATATTTAGTGGTAACTTGAACATTTTTAACCCACTCATTGTATTGATCTATTTCATTATTAATATTTTTTACATCATTAATAAAATAATTAAAAGCTTGTTCATAATTAATTATAAATGCTTCTACTTTATTATTGACATCTGTATCGCTACTCTTAAAATTATGATTTAAGCAATCTTCTTTTAAAGTAGTACTAGTATCTTCAATTACTTTTAAAGATTCCTCATATTTTTTATAGGCATCAATAATTCCCTCATATTTACTACTCAATTCAGTAAAATAAGAAACATTATTAACTTGTTCATAAACAGCTGTTCTATTCTCTAAAAAAGTTTCGACATTCTTTTTAAAGACTTCATAATTTTCAATAATTTCTTGTTTTAATGCCTCATACTTTTTACTCTCTTCATTTTTGTTAATTATTAGCACTGTTACTCCACCGATAGCAGCAAGAACAACAATGATTAGAATTCCAATTAAGACTTTCTTCTTCATTTCTCACACCACCTATTTAATAATATAACATTTTTCGACACGATACATCAAGTATTTTATCTATTTAATGAAAGGATATAAAACCTTAGCAAATTTTTCAATAATAAAATTAGATTTACTAACAGCTACACCTTTACCTAAAGACTTTCCACCAATCGTTAGAGATGCGATTAAAGCTGTTATAATCAATGATGGGACAATAGCCTTAACACCTAGTTCTAATGCTAAAATAGTCGATATAGCAGCAGCTCCAGAACCACTGATAATACCACAAATATCACCAATGACGTCATTACAAATACTTGATACTTTAGGAGCATTATTGATAAGTTTAATAGCTGTTTTAGCACCTTTTATCTTTTTGGAAGCCATAGCATGAAACACTTTTTTATCAGCAACTGTTATCGCAACTCCCACCATATCAAATAAAATACCTATTAAGACAACAATTAAAACTAGTAGAATACTAATTAAAACGTGAACATTAGGTATCAATGTTTCTGACATAATAGAAAAAACTAGTGATATTAAAAAGGCCAATAACGTTATTGTTCCAGACCATTTATAATCTATTATCTTTTTCTTTTCTTTTTTATTCTTCCTTACCTTTTGCGGTTTTGGTTTCATTTTTACTTCTCTCCATATCATAAAAAAATAAATGGCAATTAAAGTGATTAATCTTGCAACTTAGGTCAAGTTGAATTTCTCTCATTCCTACTTACCGTTACCAGTATAGCGGTTCCCCATTAAAAGAATGAGTAGATGGTCTCCCATTCTACGACTTGACTGCCACTTAGTATACACTGTAAATTCACTTTAATCTACACCCTAGGAGTTTTCCTCAACAATACCCCCATTACTAGACTTTTTTGCAATAAAGGTTTCAAGGAGCAATACTCAAATAAACTATGCGCAATGTTTATTTAAGCTGTCTCTATCCCCCAGTATCACGCAAGTCAAGCTACTCTACTCATAGCTTTCGCCACATAGTAGGTTCAAGCCTAGGTCATAGAAGTAGCAATCACAAAGAAGTTTTATCCACTTCTACAAGGCTAGGTCTCCGCGAGTAAATGGAACGGTTGCCGTATGCCGTTACGATCGCCCATGAACTCTTCATATCCAGCACTCACCCCAAACTGGGCGAATGAAGCAAGCACCAGACGCTTCATAGATATGCTCTTTAACGAATTTTTAGGCTCGTCTTCATAATAATGTATTGACTAGGATAGTGCGCCATTACAGGTGACATTATACCATATTATATTAAAAAATGCAAATTTCATAACCAAAACGAGCATTTTTCAAACAAAAAAAGAGCCTCAAAATAGGGCTCAAATTACTATTCTAATAGATTAGAAATACGATTCTTATAATCTTCTATTACTTCTTCTAACTCTTCTTTCTTTGAACTAAGATAATCAACTCTTTGTTGTAGAGAATTAATTTCTTCTCGCAAAGAAGAATTTTCTTCTTCTAGTGCTTTAACTTTAGTATTATTGTACTCTTCTTCTTTTAACTTTATACGCTTTAAGGCATTTGCTTCTAACTGTTCTTTGGTCTTATTAGATAAACTTATCTTTACCATGGCATCCGTAATCTTATCATAGTTATATACTTTTTTATTTTTTAAGTTATCAACAATAATATTATTAATCTTTACGAAACTATTAAAGTCAAATAAAGAAGTTCTTCCAATAAAGATGGAATTATCATATTCATTTATGTACATATCATTAAAATCTTTAACATACTTTAACTCAATTTTTATTTTATCTTTTAAACTGTCATCTTGAACTACTTCCATTTTAAAATCAGTACATAAGTAATAATCACCATCATAATAACAATCATTATCTTGACGATTTATAAGTTTAACAATAGCTGAATATTCCGTATCAACAAATAGACCATCTTTCATGGTAAATTCATAGTTTTTAGTAGTCATTTCAACGTCTTTAGGAATATCGTTAACATATTTAATACTTGATATTTCATAGGCAAATAGACCAAGAGATACGCCAAAACCAACTATACTAGAAAGGAACAAAATAAACATCTTTTTAAAATTGATACTCATATTAAAGATAAACTTAAAAGCCATTTCAAGTAACATAATATTAAAAACAATAAGAGCTATAACACCAAATAAAACACCTATAAAAATAACGCCTTTAAACATTAAAACAAGATTCATAATAAAAGCAAATACTAAAAAGATTAAGGTAAATATTAAAGGTATACCAATAAAGATAACTAATAATTTCATCATCCACTTAACAATAGAACTCAAAGCATTAAATAAAGGAAAACTTTTATCTTCTTTATCATTTCTAATTACGACTTTATCAGTAACTATTTCTTTTTTAGTATCATTTATAACTTTTACTTCATCAGCACCAACTTCAACACATTTATCAACAAAACGGACTTTATAGATGTAAACAAAAACAATTATAAAAAGAAGCCAATAAATTATATTAATCGCACCATTCCATAAATAAGTAATGTTGTAATGATAACCAAAGATGAAATTCAAAGCATTCTCACCAATACTTATTACTAAATTAAATGGAAAATACAAGATAAATAAGAAAATAACTAATATAAACAATTCAAACAGCATCTTAAGTATTTCTTTAAAAGACATTGCTTTAAGCATGGAAATACTTTTATTAATGAATTCTAACATATCATAGATAGCACTCCTAAAAGTATTTTTCTTCTTGCTGTTATTAAGCATTTCTTCTTGTGATATTTCATCATTAGTAAGTTCATCTAAGGTACATTTAAAGATCTTACATAGTGATAATAATTTATCCATTTCCGGATATGTTTGACCTGATTCCCATTTGGAAACCGATTGCCTTGATACATCAAGCATATTCGCTAGTTGTTCTTGAGAAAGTTTATTATCCTTTCGCAGTTTAATTAACTTTTCACTAAATTTCATTTTTTCACCTCACACCCAAAATATACTATGTAACCCTGGTTGCATTCTACCAATTTCAAGTTGTTTTTTGTAACTTATTAGTTGCATTTTTAATTTTTCACTAATATGATACCACATTTTAATTTTTTTACATAAAAAAAGGAATAGTATTCTATTCCCTTAAATCTTATTAGACTTTATTATTCATTTACTTTTTTTAAGTAAAGTCCAGTTCCTAAGGCACCAGTTAAAGCAATTACGCTTAATGATACATAAGTTAATAAATTGTCGCCTGTTGCAGGGTTCTTTTCATCTTTAGCTTTTGCTTTTTCTACATAATATACATAAATAGTTGTATTTCCTTCTAAAGGTTTAGAAAAGTCAAATGCTGTTTTTTTTGTAGTATCAGTATATATACCCTTAATAGTATGATTAGAACTTACTCCAAGTTTTGTTAGTATTTCTTTTTCAGTTATTTTAGTACTTTTAGTCCAATAGAAAGCTGTTCCAGAACCAATACTTGGATCAGATTCATTTATGTATGATACTATTACTTTTACTTGTTTAGATTCTTTTAAGTATTCTGCTTCATTCCAATCTTCTTTGTTTTCTTCTGTCTTATCAAGTAAAACTACGCTTTCAGGTTTTACAACAAGTTTAATTTTTAAACTATGTTCAACTTCACCTTCAGTTTCCTTCCAAGTTAAAGTCCAACTTTTTTCATAGTCTGTCTTGGCTTCAGCAGCTTCTTTTAACTTATCTAAATCAAAACCAAAGTATTCATCAAATTCTTTGCTTCCATAAGCTGGTTCACCAATTTTCCAATCTTTTGTATTTTCTGGGAAAACAAAATGTAATCCAACCCAAGCTTTGTTATCTGGTCTATTTTCGCTGTGTTCTCCCTCACCAAGAAGTTTGAATTCAGCATTTGCAACAGTTACTGTAAGAGTACCATCCTTTATTTCACTTAAACTAACCTTTCCAGATTTTAAAGTATCAGAATTAGTTATATCAGTTACAGTAGGATATTCTGTATCTGCAAGAGCAACTGGCATAACTAAAAAGCATACAGCTAACATAAGTACAAACATTAATGTCTTTTTCATTTTTCTTTTCTCCTTTCCTAATATTTATAAATTTATTATACCCCCCCCCATTTATATGTCAAGATTCTTAAAAAAAAATTATTAATAAATTTACACAAAAAAAGGAATAGTTTCCTATTCCCTTAAATTTTATTATTCATTTACTTTTCTTAAGTAAAGACTTGTTCCTAATGCACCAATTAAGGCAATTACTCCTAATGATACATATGTTAATAAGTTATCTCCTGTTGCTGGGTTTGTTTCTTCTTTAGTTTTTAATACATAGTCTACATAAATAGTTGTACTATTTTCTAAAGGTTTTGAAAAGTCAAATGCTGTTTTTCTTGTTTCATCTGCATATATACCCTTAAGAGTATATTTAGAACTTACTCCAAGTTTTGCTAGTAATTCTTTTTGATCTACTTTAGCACCTTTATCATAATAGTAACTCTTTGCTGGTTCTACTTCTCCTGAATCTTTTTGAGATTTAGCAACTACTACTGATAATTTTACTTGCTTAGATGTTTCTAAGTATTTTTCTTCATTCCATAATACTTTATTTTGATTAGTATCTAAATCCTGTAAAGTAATACCATTAGAAGCAAAAATAACTTTTACAGTTTGATCAAAAGTTTTATCTCCGTCCCAATCCATTCTATAAGTGTAAGAAAAATTTGACTTTTTCTCGCTAAATTGTTTCAAAATGTCTTCTGTAACAGCCATATAGAAGTCAAAATATTGTCCTTCTGCTTGAGTTTCTGGAAGAGTCTTTGAATCACGACTATCCCACCAACTTGCAGTAGAATCACCTTCTCTACCACCATGATCATACTTAGATTTTTTTAAATCCTCGATTTTGATTCCTTTTGGAGCATAAACACGAACTCCTGCCCAACCAGCATCGATAGTTTTACCAGCACCTGGATCTTTTGGCACCATCTTAAGTGCTAGTGAGTCGATGGTAATAACTACATTTTCAGTACCATTTCCTTCAATCGTATAAGCAGGTTCTTCTCCCTCAATAAAACTATCCGCTACGTCTAATACCTCAACATCAGATAAAGCCGTATATTTTGCTTCTTCAGCATGTACAGGCATAACGATGAACATACTTAGCAAGAATACTGCCATAAACATTATTGTCTTTTTCATTTTTTTCTCCTTTCATAATATTTATAAACTTATTATACCCCCCCCCATTTATATGTCAAGATTTTATAAAATATTTATTAATCGTTTTACAAAAAAAGAAAGGATAAACCTTTCTAGTTAAAATCACAACAAGATCCACATTGAACATTAGTAACTTTATCTTCACTACAACAACTATGTTCTTGTCGATATGTGTGTCTATAAACGTGATTATTGATAATTCTCGTTCTTAAAGGGCAAATATGTGGCACCTCATGGACGATTGTACGATTAATTACTCTTTCACGCATTGGTTCAACAATTGGACTTGTAACTGTTCCCATTTCTTGTTGTTGTGGCATCATCATTTGATTTGGATCAAACATATTTATATTATTATTTATATCTATGTTGTTTTCATTTGTGAAATTAGGACCCATTTCACTTTGTCTATTGCAGTACATCTTATTCCTCCTATCTAATCTATAATATTCAGGTTTTGAAAGGAGAAATATTTATATAGCCCAATTATTATTTCTTTTTATACTTAAACAATTAATGATATTTTAGATTATTCCTCAATACAAGCATTGAATAGTGTAATTACACTTATAAAATCATTATCACTTAACTTTTCGATAAACTTTAAATTTCTAATTTCATAATCAACACTTTTTACATGTTCACATAATACTGATCCTTGTATATTTTTGGTGTCTTCTAGCTTATAATGGGTTGGAAATTCTTTATTATTTGATGTAATAGGACATAAAATAGCCCTTTTTGTTTTTTGATTGAAGATATTTGTACTTATTACAACAGCTAGTCTAGTTCCAGATTGCTCATGTCCCTTTGTAGGATTAAAGTCTAAAAGAACAACATCGCCTTGATGAGGAACATACTTTTTTACCATATTTCTCTCCCCATAGAATCATCCCAAGAAAAGTCTTTCGCCAAATTATCACCATTATAATTTTTAAATTTTTCTTCCAATGATATTTTTCTTTTTTTGGGTATACTAATCACTATTTTATCTTCTTGTTGTTCAATATTTAATACATCATTAGTCTTTATTTTTAAAGATTTTAATATACTACTAGGAATTCTAATACCAGCTGAATTTCCCCATTTCTGAATTCTAACTTCCATAGTATCATCTCCTTTTTAAGAGTATATACAAAGTTTATACATTTAGTCAATAAAAAACACTAATAAAATCAATTATTAGTGTATTAGTATTTTTTCATAATTATTTTATAGTTTTAATTAACTTTGGTAATTCTTTCATTTCAGAAATGTGATATTTTTCACTTAATCCTTTACCAAAGCCATATTCAGCATAAATGAAAGGTATTCCTGCTTCTTGACAAGATTTTAAATCAAGAGCTGTATCACCAACATATATGGCGTTTAGATTATTTTCTTTAACTAAGTCAGCAATAGCTTGTCCTTTGCTAACTCCTAAATGAACAGCTGGTACTTGATAGTCTATCCAAGGTTCAAGACCAGACAAACGGACAAAGGTATCCATATAAAACTTAGCACAATTACTAACTAGACCTATTTTATAATCTTTTTTTAGTTTTTTAATTGTCTCTATTACTTCTGGATAAAGATTAGGTCCATTTCTTGCGATGACATCAACAGAATGACTAAACATTTCAAGCATTATTTTTTTAGCTTCTTCAATGTCTAAATCTGGTATGTAATTACGAGCACAATCTTCAAAGCCTAAACCCATACATCTATTTACTGTTGCCATTGATATTTCTTTTAAATGATATTTTTTAGCTATTTCATTAGCACTATCATAAGTTGATTTTGATGTTTCCCATAAAGTACCATCTAAATCAAATAATATTGTATCTATTTTCATGATGTCATTCCTTTCTCTTAAAATGGCATTTTTAAGTTTCCATTAGACATTTGCTTCATCATTTTCTTCATTTGATCAAATTGATTTAATAGTTTATTAACTTCTTGGACACTTAATCCGCATCCTTTAGCAATTCTTGTCTTACGACTTGCCTTGATAATTTCGGGATGACGTCTTTCTTGTGGTGTCATTGATAAGACAATAGCTTCAACATGAGCCATATCTTTAGGATTTATTTGAACATTATTAAGTCCCATTTTTTTAGCACCAGGAATTAGTTTTAACAAATTTTCAAGAGGTCCTAGTTTCTTTATTTGTTTCATCGTCGATAAGAAATCCTCTAAATCAAATTTACCACTTTGCATTCTTTTAGCTGTCTTTTCAGCTTCTTTTTCATCAATGGCTTCTTGGGCTTTTTCAACAAGAGAAATAATATCCCCCATTCCTAAAATACGTCCAGCCATTCGCTCAGGATCAAAGTAGTCAAGACCATCCATTTTTTCACTGGTACCAATGAATTTGATTGGCACATTAGTCAAGTGTCTTACAGATAGCGCAACACCACCCCTAGTATCACCATCTAGTTTTGATAAAATGACACCTGTTAGTGGTAGAGAATTATTAAATCCTTCAATGACATTAATGGCATCTTGTCCCATCATGGCATCAATTACCAATAATATTTCTTGAGGTTTAACACTATCTTTAATGTTATTTAATTCTTGCATTAATGCTTCATCAATATGAAGACGTCCAGCTGTATCAATTAAGACATAATCATATTTATTTTCTTTGGCATATTTAATAGCATTATTACTTATTTCAACAGGATCTTTTTTACCTTCTTCATAAACTTCAATGTTTAATTGTTTACCAATTTGTTTTAACTGATCAATAGCGGCAGGACGATAGACGTCACAAGCAACTAACAAAGGCTTTTTAGCATGTTTTTTACGAAGTAAATTAGCTATTTTACCAGATGCAGTTGTTTTACCACTACCTTGAAGACCAACTAACATCAATATTGCTGGATTACCTAAAAGATTTAAATCTTGTTTTTCGCCACCTAACAATTCCGTTAATTCATCTTTTACTATTTTAACGAAAACATCTCCCGGTTTTAAACTCTTTTGAACTTCTTCCCCAAGAGCTTTTTCTTTAACATCATTAACAAATTCTTTTACTACTTTATAGTTTACATCAGCTTCCAAAAGAGCAAGTCTTATCTCTCTTGTCATCTCTTGAATATTTTCTTCTGTAATCTTGCCATATCCTTTTATTTTGGACATAACTGTTTGTAATCTATCACCTAGACTTTCAAACATATTCATCACCTTGCTTTCTTTTTATTATGCATCCCAGAACTTTATAACATCACTATTACTACTAAGTGGTGATGGATCTGGCATCTTCAATCGAACAATTACTGGTATTTTAAAAGCACTACCAAAACCTAGGCAAGTACCAGATTGTAACGTTTTTTGTTTTTCAATTACTTCAGCACTGATATTTGGTACCATTTGCCTAATGTATTCAGAATCCATCGGATTGTTAATCTTAAAGATTAAGAAATTAGAACATTGTGAGATAACAGTGTCAGAAAGTTCAACAGGTCTTTGGGTCAATATTCCTAAAATGACACCATATTTACGACCTTCTTTAGCAATTCTCTCAAAAATATTATAACCGATTAAGAAAGTATCTTGGTCCTTTTTAACATAACGATGGGCTTCATCAATTAAAATATGGAAAGGAATAGATCCACGATTAGCTACTCTTTTAGAATAATCAAATATTATTCTTGAAAAGATTTTTGTAATAACAGCTGCAACTTGGTCATCAATATCATCCATATTAATATTAACAATTTGATACTTTTTATCTTTATCAATTAGTAAACCCGCTAAATATTGTTCCACATTAACAAACTTTCCATATTCAAATAGTCTACCATAAGGTCCTGTAATTAAGGAATGAAGTCTTACTTTTAGAGTAACAGCATCTGAATAAGTTTGTGGATTTTTATACCATCCTTCGGAAATGAGAGTAAATTTTAAAGCTTTCTCTAAATCAGGTAAATCATAACGAACATTTTCTGTTGGTTCATAATTATCAAAATCAGGATCAACAAATTGTGTTACATATTCGGTAAGTAGGATTCCTTCTGTGAAGTTTCCTGTTTTATCGATGTTAAAGCACTCTCTAAACTTTCTTGTATAACCTAATCCTTGAACTTCAGCATCTAAGTTGAAATGTGAAGTTTGGCATTCCTCAACGATAGCAAAAATATCATTCTTCTTTTGAGAAGATGTCTCATCACTAAATAAAACTGTGATAATAGCGTTCGCAATCAAATGGTCTTGATAAGCTTCAGCACGACCTCCCGTTTCCGCAAAAGCTCTAACAAGTTTTAACATTCTCTCAATAATAGGAATTTGCGTATGTGAGTTACATGCAAGAAGAAGCGCTAAATCACTACTATTCAATAACCAAATGGGTATTCTTAACTTTTCAGCATTTGGTTCAATTTCATTACTACTAAAAATACGATAATTATAGTTAGGATTGATGTCATGAATATTACGAAAAGCTTGGGAATATTCACCTGAAATATCAAAAAGAATGAAATTAGCACGGTAAGGTAGGGCATGATCATTTTGAAAAACATTTTGAATTAGACGCGCAATACCACAAGATTTACCACTACCACTATTACCAAAAATAGCGAAATGATTACTAAAGAAATCATTAATATTTAAGTATACTGGGTGATCATTATAGAAAGGGCTTCCACCAAGATATAATGACTGTTGATCATTTTGTCCTAAAATTAGTGGTATTTCTTCTTGGGCAATCTCTCTAATTGTCGCATCAAGCAAAGGTTTTCTAATGACACCAATATGAAGCTTACCATTTTCAAACTCTCCTAAAAGACGAACCTTTACTTCTTTATTATTAATTTCAACTATTTCCCCTAAAATATGTTTTTCTTCATCAGATATTACAACATGCCCACTAAGTAAATTCTTCTTAATCTCAATTCCTTCTTTAAGACCTACAAAGACATAGGCATCATTCATGTAATTAATCTTTTCAAACATCTTTATCCCTCCATTTATAAAATTTCATTAATTTTATCTAGTGTTTTATCATCAACTTTATTTTTTAATAATGAATTTATCTTATTCTTTTTTTCTTGTAACCCCAATATTTTTTCATATTCAATTACTTTTTCTTCAACTATTTTTATCTGATTGTGAACAGCATTACGACTAACATTATAATTCTCCGCAATTTCACTAAGACTCAAATCATTTAAATAATAGTCTTCAAAATATTGTTGTTGTTTTTCAGTAAATAGATCTTTATAGTAAACATATATTTCGTTTAAATAAATATTCTTTTTCATCTACATCATATCCTTAAATAGACCATATATATATTTTTCAATATCAAATACTTGTAAGTCTTCTTTTCTCTCCCCAAGACCAATATATTTAACAGGAATTCCTACTTGTTCTTTGATGGCTAAAACGATTCCACCTTTAGCTGTTCCATCTAATTTAGTTAAAACAATTCCTGTCACATTAGTAATCTCTTTAAAAGCTTTAGCTTGACTAATACCGTTTTGACCAGTTGTTGCATCAATTATTAAAAGAGTTTCATTTGGTCCATTTTCAATTACTTTACCAATGACACGATTTATTTTTTCAAGTTCATTCATCAAATTAGTCTTATTTTGAAGACGTCCAGCGGTATCGATTAAAACGACATCAGTACCATCTTTTAAAGCTTCTTCTAAACCATCATAAATGACACTCGATGGGTCAGCTCCCTCTTCTTTTCCTGTGAAACTTGCGCCAACTCTTTCAGCCCATTCTTGTAATTGTTTGGTTGCTCCCGCTCTAAAAGTATCACCAGCAACCATTTTTACTTTTTTACCTTCACTAATCATTTTATCAGCAAGTTTCGCAATCGTTGTCGTCTTACCAACACCATTAACACCAACAAATAAAATAACTGTTGGTCCTTTTTCAGCATAGTTTATCTTATTGACAATTACTTCATCATTGACATAAATAATGAATAATTCATCGACTATAATCTCTTTTAAATACTCAGTATCTTCAATATGTTCATGTTTTACTCGCGCTCTTAGACGATCCATAAAATCCATAACGGTATTGACACCAATATCAGCCATGATGAGAATTTCTTCTAATTCATCAAAATAATCTTCTGTTATTTTATGATATTTATTAGTTAAATTAATTAATTTAGAAACAAAGTTTTCACGGCTTTTAGTCAAACCCTTTTCATATACTTTTACTTCTTCCTTAACTTGTTTTTCTTCTTTTTTCTCTTCTTGAACTTTTTTTGGTTCTTTATCTTTTGTTTCTTGCTTTTCTACTTCAATTTGGACTTCTTCTTTAACTTGTTCCTCTTCGTTTTTATTAGTTCCAAACATCTTTTTAATCTTATCAAATAATCCCATTTTTCTTCACCAATTTAATTATAACAAAAAAAGGTGCTTTTTACACCTTTATTTTATATTTATGCTACTTGTTCATAAGATCTATAAAAAGTTTTTTCAACCAATTTATGCTTAGAATTTTTTAATACATGTATAGATGTTGTTTGATAACCAAGTTCTTTATAATATCCAATTAAAAATTCTCTTTCGTTATAATACTTTTTCATTTGTTCTTTACCATCTATTGTAACGTTATATAATGTTGTACTTTCATAATTTACACCAATTGGTTTTTCTTCCGTCCATTCAGATACTTTATAAATCTTATAATTTTTATCAGTTGTAGGTTGTTTACTAATAGCATATTCACCACATTTTAATGTTACATAACTAGTATCATTAACATAAAATACTTTACTTTCAAATTCATCACACAACACACTAGAATCAAATGGACTCTCAATTGGTTCCATATATTTACTTTCAATTAAATCATATAAGTAAGCAGTATTTTCAAATTCTGTTTCTTCAGTCATTAAATGATTGGCTGCGGTTATGAAGTTTGATGCTTTTCTTCTAAAATTACTATATTTAGTAACACTACCAGCACCTAAAACTTTATATAATAGTATGGCTGCAAAAACCACTAACAACAATAAAACCATCATCATTTCTTTACGACTACTACCTCTATTATTCAACATACATCTTCGCCACCTTATTTTTTATTTCTTTGTCAACTACTTCAATAGTATTAACAACTATTTCTAATGCTTTATTATAACTACCTTTATTGAATAATTGTTCAGCGTGATGTAAGCCTTCATCTATTTCTGATGATGTACCACGATATCTATTGCCGTAAACAATTAAAGCTTCTGTAATTTTAGCATTTCTAATCATTTCATTAGTTGTTTTATAAAGTTTTAAAACCAAATCACGAGCTGTATCAACTCTAATATTTAAGGTTTTAATATCAATAGGTTTATTTTCAAGTTCCTTAATTATTTCCTTAATTGCATCATTTGCTTCTGATAATTGAATATAATACTTATTACTTATCAATGGTAAATGATATTTTCTAATAAATAGTTTAGACTTTTGTAATAAGTCTTGAATTTCATCCAATTGTTGATGAGCTCGAACTTCATCATCATGCATGTTTCCAAGTGAGTTTAAAGATACATCTAAATCTTCTTCAATGCTTTTTAATATACCTGTATATTCTTCTAATTCAATACTAATTTTAGAATATGGTATTCTCTCATTAGTTAGAGATTTTAATGACTTTTTATACTCTTTTTTTAATGCTGTAAGACGCATATTAACATTATCAATATTTTGAACATCTCTCTCATTTAAATCATAAGCATTTTTAATATTATCAATCTCACCATGAACATCTTTAACCATCTTAGATATCTTATTTAATTTTTCTTCGAATTTGTCTTTAGCATCTTCATATTCTTTACGAGCATTTTTCTCTTTATCAAATTCTTTAAATAGGGAATCAAGATATTCTAACATGGTACGAAGTTCAAACATACAATCTTCTAAGTTTAAGACTTTTATACGATCAAATATCTTATTAACATTTTTTAAAGACTCTTCAATATTATAATCAACATTTAAATAATCAAGAGGATAATTCTCTTCTTTCATAATCGTATAGTTCTCAGTTATTTGTTCAATTCTTTTAGGTATTACTTTGGTAGCAAGAAGAATTAAATCAGGAGCTTCTTCAACTACTACTTCCATGTGATCAATCATGGTATCAATAGCTTTTACAATATGAATGACCTCACTATATTCATTTTGTTCCATAAAATCTTCAAAGTCCTGAAATCTTTTCTCAATATTTTCAAATTGTAATTCAATAATACTTTCAAGTCCTTCATAAGACTCTTTATTATTTTCAAAGTGAGCATTTAATTCACGATATTTAGCTTTCAATTTAGTAATGATATCGCGATATTTTTCTTCACTTTGATTAATTTCCTGAATTTCATCAAATAATTTATCCATTTTCGTTTTAATTTTATATAAATGTAATTCAGCTTTAGAATATTCTTCATCAAATTTATCGTATTCTTTTTTATCTAAGATAGCATCTAAACTCAATAAATAATCTTCCATAACAGATATATCTACTTCTTTAATCATTGCAAAAGTATCTTGCCAATTCTTATATTTTTCTTCTAAGCGTTCATTTTTAATAATTGTTTCAATTTTGGCAAGTTCAGAAGAAATAGAAGCACTCTCTAAAAGATTCTTTTCGCGATCAAGAAAAGAAACCATTTTACGATACTTACTATTTTTCTTATTTATTAATACAAAGATTAAAATAGAGAGAGAAACTATACAAACAATTACAAAAGTTATTATTTTTAGCATTGAAGTTGTCAAAAGACATCACCTCTATTTTCCTATAATATAATTCTATCACACAATATTGCCATTTTTAAAGACAAAAAAGAAAATTATCTTTTTCTTCCAGTATTTTCTTTCTTGGCAAAGTCAGCATATAAAATAAAAGCATGTGGAACCATTTTAAGTTTTTGGCTCAACAAATGGGAATCATATATTTCAAGAGAAGATGGTTTATGCATAATATTACTGACTTGGGGTGGAGATAGTGTTTTTCTTAATCTTCTAATAGAACGATTATAAGGATAATGAATACTATCTTCTTCTAAGTCAATTCCGTCAGCAAATAAATTATTGATATGATCCTCTATTATTGACATTTTTATTTCGGGTATTAAAATATTATTAAACTTTTTCGGTGTTGAACTTTTAATTTGCGATAAAACAACTTGTTCTTTTGCTTTTAATTCATCACTTGAAATAGAGCTTGACTTAGATAATTGTAGAAAGTCTTCATAACTCAATATCAATTGCGATGGATTAACAATCGTAACTGTTTTGGCAACAACATGATAACTTCTAATCATCTAATCACGTATAATCAATCTTATAGAAATATTAATTAATTTCTTATTGATTGATCCCTTTCTATTTATATTTTTTTA